>JAFAPJ010000336.1 GCA_019247255.1 Methylobacteriaceae bacterium
GCGCCGCCATCAGCTCCTGGTTGCGCTGCATGACATTCGTCGCTTTCGTGTGGCGCGACAGCGCGTCCTTGCGGTCGACGATCCGGACTCGCAGCCCGTAGCGCGCGAGCGTGAGGGCAAGCGTCAGCCCGGTCGGCCCCGCCCCGATCACCAGCACCTCGTCGGTCGCCCTGGCGGCGCTCATGTGCGAACTCCTTTCGGCGCGCGCGAGGCCGAGCCACGCGCCGGCACGCACCCCTGGTGCCCGGTGCGACGCCGGCGGACCCGTGCCCGAATTTATGAACTGATATGTAAATAAAACCGGGATGCACGGAGTCAAGCGAGCTCGATGGCCACCCCGCGCACCGGCCGGCCGGCCGGCCGACCGACCGACGTCCAGAAGCGCGACGCGATCGTGCACGCGGCCTGGACCCTGTTCCTGGAGCGGGGCGTCGAGGCGACCCCGATCGACGCCGTCGCGCAGGCCGCGGGCGTGTCCAAGCCCACGCTCTACAAGCACTTCCCCGACAAGCTGGCGCTCTTCGAGGCGGGGATGCGCCGGGAGGTCGAACGGATCGAGGCGGCGCAGGCCGCGCCCGACCTTGAGGGTGATCTCCGCGCGGTGCTCCGCCGGTTCGGGGCGGGGCTGATGGCGTTCCTGTTCAGCGATCCCGCGATCGATTTCTACGCCAAGCTCGCGGGAGACGTGCGCCGGCACGAGCGGCTCGCCCGCATCTTCTACGACCACGGGCCTGGACGGACGCGCGCGAGCCTCGCCGCGATCCTCGCGGCCGCGCGCGACCGCGGCGAGCTCGTGATCGACGACGCGGAAGAGGCTGCCGAGCACCTGTTCGGGCTCTGGCAGGGGTTTTCAAATCTCCAGCTCTCGCTCGGGCTCGAGGCGAAGCGGATCCGCGATACCGTGGACCGACGCGTGGAGGCTGGGCTCGACGCCTTCCTACGCGCCTACGGCGCGCCCTCGCCCTGACCGCGGACCTCCCGGCTCAGCGGCCTCCCGCGAGGCTCGGGAAGGCCGAGCCGGTCGTCTGAAAGAAGGCCTCGAGGGTCATCTTGAACGGGTGCGACGCGGGCTCGGCGCCTCCGCCCTCCCCGACTTCCTCGCCGGCTGCGATCCGGCGCTCATGCGCCTTCCCGCCGACGCGCCGTCCTTCCGGCTCGAGGCATGGCTCGTCCTGCCGAGCGCCACGATCGACCTCGCACACCGACGCAGCGTCACGCGCTTCGTCGAGCAGGCCTTCCGGCGCGCGGTCTCCGGTCCCCGGGGCTCCCCAGATCCGTGACGGTCGGGTCCTGATCTCGTTTCAGCGGTCGTTGCGGGCGTCGCCGGCGCAGGCGGACAGGACTTCCTCGCCCGTCTCGGGATCGCTGGCGCGGGCGATCACGACGGCGCCGACCAACATGCTGAATTCCCGGATCGCCGCCGCCCGGCGCGCGGCGGCGGTCCCGCGGCGGCGCTCCGCGATCGCCTCGACCACGCGCCTCACGCCGGCCCCGAACGCGCGCCTGATCGAGGCCGAGCTGCGCGCGATCTCCGTCCCGAGCGCCGCGACCGGACAGCCGAGACCGCGCTCGGCCACGTGCGCGTCGGACAGGTAGACCGACCGCACCGCCGCCTCGGACCGACCCGCCTCCCCGACCCGCAGGGTCGAGGCGAGCCGAGGGAAAACCTGCGACACCGCGGCGTCGACCTCCTCGCCGCGCAGCGCGGCGACGAACTGGTCGAACGCGATCGCCAGCGCGGCCTCGACCAGCGCGTCCTTGCCCTCGAAATGCTTGTAGAAGCCGCCATGGGTCATGCCGGCCTCCTTCATCACGTCGGCGACGCTCGCCCCGTCCAGGCCCCGTTCGCGGAACAGCCGGGCGGCGCTCTCCACGATGCGGGCGTGGCTCCTTCCCTTCTCCTCCTGCGACACCCGCATCCGGCGTCTCCGAATTCGCTGCTTGACCACTTAGCTTATGTCTGTCATCCATAAAGATGTCAATAATCATCCAAAAGCTCGCATGTCGTTTGGCTCTGGAGCAGGTTCATGTTGCAACCCCTAATCGCCGTCACCGCCGCAGCGGGTAAGACCGGTCGCGCCGCCGTCCGCGAGCTGCGCGCCCGCGACCTATCGGTCCGCGCCCTCGTCCGCCGCCGCGATCCACGCAGCGAAGCCTTGGCGCGGCTCGGCGCCGAGGTCGTCGAGACCGACCTCTTCGATGGCGAGAGGCTCGCAGACGCGCTCAAGGGCGTGCAGCGCGCCTATTACTGCCCGCCGATCAGCCCGCACGTCGCGATGACGCTCGACGCCTTCATGCACGCCGCGCAGGTCAACCGGCTCGAGGCGGTCACGGCGATGACGCAATGGCTCGCGAGCCCGAACCACCCGACGGTGATGACCCGCGCGATGTGGTCGATCGAGCAGCTTCTGCCGACGCTCCAGGGCACGGCGGTCACCATCCTCAACCCGGGCTTCTTCGCCGACAATTACCTCCGCGTCGGAATGGCAACGGCCGCGCAGCTCGGCCTCTACCCGAACCTTCTGGGCGAGAGCCGCAACGCTCCGCCTTCGAACGACGACATGGCGCGCGTCGCGGCCGCGATCCTCGCGGAGCCGCACCGCCACGAGGGGCGGCGCTACCGCATCACCGGCCCCGCGCTCATCGACGCGAACGACATCGTCGCGACGCTGTCCAAGGTGCTGGGCCGCACGGTCCGCCGCCTCGAGGCGCCGGAATGGATGCTCAACAAGATCGCGGCCTATCGCGGCGAGCCCCGCTACGACATGGCGGTCTTCCGCCACTATCTCGTCGATCATCGGCAGGGCGCGTTCGCGTTCGGCGCGCCGACCGAGGTCGTGCGCGAGGTGACCGGCCACCCGGCCGAAAGCTTCGAGACGACGGTGCGCACCTACGCGGCGCGGCCCGAGGCGCGGCGCGGCAGCGCGGCCTTCCGCACCGCGCTCGCCGAATTCATGCTGGCGCCGCTCTGGCGCGGTTACGACCACGCCGCCTACGAGCGCCAGCTCGGGCTTCCGTCGGTCGACCGCCCTCTCTACGCGATGGAGGACGAAGCCTGGAAGGCCGACCGGGCGCGGCCGGAGGCCGGGCCCGTCACCCGCTTCGCCGGCGTCGAGCCGGTGCGGCGGCGCGCATGAGCGCGCCCTTCGACCCGCGCGCGGGTCGCTTCCTGGTGATCGCGCCGGTCGTGGAGCGCTTCGGCCTCCCCCGGCAATGGACCGTCCGGGACCACCTCGACGCCAACGACGTCCGGAAAGGACAGACCTCATGACCTCGCACGCCGACATCGTCCGCGACCACTACCAGGCGGCCATCGTCGACCGCGCGGCCTTGCTGGCGCGCCTTTCCGCTGCGATCGACTCGATGGAGCCGCCGATCGACGCGCGAAAGCTCGCGCCGCTCGACCAGTTCCACATGGGCGGGCTCGCCGCGACCGTCGCGGTCGCGGCGCGGGTCGCGCCAAGGCGAGGCGCCCGCGTGCTCGATGCGGGATCAGGCCTCGGCGGCCCCGCCCGCTACCTGGCCGAGACCTTCGGGGCTGAGGTCGAAGGCGTCGATCTCTCGCCCGATTACGTGGCGGTCGCCGAGCTGCTCACGGAGCGGGCGGGGCTCACCGGTCAGGTGACATTCCGCGAAGGCGACCTGACCCGCTTACCGTTCGAGAACGCGCGCTTCGACCTCGTCTGGACGCAGCACGTCGCGATGAACATCGCCGACCGGGCCGGACTCTACGGCGAGCTGCGCCGGGTCCTGAAGCCCGGCGGGCGCCTCGCCTTCTACGACCCGATCGCCGCCGACGGGCATCCCGAGCTTATCTACCCGGTGCCCTGGGCCGTGTCGGCCGAGACCACGACGCTTCTCACGGCCGCCGAGACCCGCGAGGTCGTGGAGAGCGCCGGTTTCAGGGTCGCAACGCTGGAGGACGTGACGGAGGAGGCGTTCGGCTGGGCCGCCCAGCAGGGGCCGCCCGCGCAGCCCGGCGCCGTCAACGCCGGCACCATCGTGGGCGCGCGCATGGCCGAGATGGCCGCCAATTTCGGGAAAAACCTCCGCGAGGGTCGCGTCCGGCTCATGGCCGGCATCGCGAATGCGGCCTGAGCCTGCGGGCCGCGACCACCCGCCACCGACGGCGCGGCGCGGCGCTCGAGCCAGCCGCGCATCGTGCCTGGTCTTAGTGGTCGATGCCAGGGCGCCCTTGCGGCTGCAGGACGGCGGAATCGAAGACGATATGTTCCTCGACGGCCATGCCGCCCACGACGCGGAAGCGATCCACGCCCAGGAACCTGCGGGGCTGGCCGTGGATGACGCTCGACGTCTCCCAGGCGATGTAGAGGCGGTCGCCATGGCCGGCGCAGTCGAGCGGCGAGACCGTCATGCCCGGAAAGGCGGCGAGCATCCCCGACATGTACCCGACGTAGTCGGCCCCGGACATCGTCGGCTGGCCGGTGAAGTGGATCCTGGCGTCGGGAGCGATGATCTCGGCGACCCGCGGACCGGACGGCGCCGCCCAGAACGACTTGAAGCGCTCGTAGAAATCCAGGTGCTCCGGGGTGAGGAAGAGGTCGGCCATGACGCGCTCCGTCGAGGACATGCCGACCAACTATGTGCGCTATGCACGCATTGGCAAGTTGAAAAATGTGCGCTTCGCACATAATGCGGAATCATGCTCGACCGCATCGCGAACCTGCTCGGCGTCCTGGGGCTCGCGGTTGCCGACCGCATCGAGGCGGTGGCGCGTGACGTTCTCAGCCGCGCCGGCGAGACCCCGGCGGCGCTCGTCGTGATCGGGTACGAGTCCGGGCCCTCGAACGAGCAGCTGCGCCGCATCCTCGGGCTGTCCCATCCGGGCTCGGTTCGTCTGGTGGATCGGCTCGTCGCCGACGGCTTGGTCGAGCGCCGCGAGGGGCGCGATCGGCGGGCGGTCGCGCTCTACCTGACCGAACGGGGAAAGACCCTTCGCGAGGACCTTTTGAAGGGCCGGCTGGCCGCGATCCGGCCGCTGCTCACCCCTCTCACCGCACCCGAGCAGGAGACGTTCGCGGCGCTCCTGCACAAGATGCTCGCGTCACTGGACACCACGAACCTGGAGCGTTGCACGCTCTGCCGGCTGTGCGACGACCGGGTCTGCACGGATTGTCCGATTCCGGCC
>JAFAPJ010000457.1 GCA_019247255.1 Methylobacteriaceae bacterium
CCGCCGCCAGCGGGCCGAAGATGGCCGCCGCAACGCCCGGTTTGTCCTGGATCTGCCGTACGGAAATCTGGGCTTCGTCCCTGGAAAAGGCGATGCCGGTGACGACGTGACTCTCCATGATTTCCTCCTCGCTGCAGATCAGCGTGCCCGGCGGCGTGCCGTGCGGGTCGATATCTTCCGGCTTGTCGAAACTGGAACGGACGAACACCGGCATGTTGTGCACCATGCCGAGTTCCACCGAGCGCACCTGCAGAACCTTGGCGCCGAGCGAGGCCATCTCGAGCATCTCCTCGAAGGCGACGCGGTCGAGCCGGCGCGCACGCGTCACGACGCGCGGGTCCGTCGTGTAGACGCCGTCGACGTCCGTGTAGATGTCGCAGCGCTCCGCCTTGAGGGCGGCCGCGAGCGCGACGGCGCTCGTGTCCGATCCGCCGCGCCCGAGCGTCGTGATCCGGTTCGTCGGCGCGTGGATGCCCTGAAACCCTGAGACCACCGCGACCTCGCCTCGGCCGAAGCCCGCCCGGATGGCGGAGCCGTCGATGTCGAGGATGCGGGCCGAGCCGTGGCCGTCCGAAGTCCTGACCGGGACCTGCCAGCCCTGCCAGGACCGGGCCGGGATGCCGGCCGCCTGGAGCGCGATCGCCAGGAGCCCCGCGGTCACCTGCTCGCCAGAGGCGACGACCGCATCGTACTCGGCCGCGTCGTGGAGCGGCGCGGCTTCGCGGCACCAGGCCACGAGCTCGTTCGTCTTGCCGGCCATGGCCGAGACCACGACCGCGACGTCGTAGCCGGCCTTCACCTCGCGCGCGACATGGGCGGCGACGTTGCGGATGCGCTCGACATTGGCGACGGACGTGCCGCCGAATTTCATGACGAGCGCGGGCATTCGGCGGAGAGGTTCGGAGGGCGGCGAGGTCGCGGGGGCGGCCTGTATGGGCTATAGTCCGAGCATGTCAACGCGACCTCGCCGCGGCTTCGAGGAGGACCCGCGCGCCCCCAGGTGCGCCGTCCTGGACAGCCGGCCGGAGCCCAGATGAGCGCCTCGATCGGCGGCTCGCCCGCCCTCCGTTCCTCCGTGCGATCGGACGAGGTCGCGCGCTTCGACGCGCTCGCGGCGCGCTGGTGGGACCCGGAGGGCCCGATGCGGCCGCTGCACCGGCTGAACCCTGTGCGGCTCGCCTATCTGCGCGACGAGGCCTGCCGGCATTTCGGGCGCGACCCGCGCGCCCCCTTCCCGCTCGACGGGCTCGCCGCGCTCGACGTCGGCTGCGGCGCCGGCCTCCTGTCCGAGCCGCTCGCCCGGCTCGGCGCCCAGGTGACCGGGATCGACCCGGCTGCGGCCAATATCGAAGCGGCGCGGGCGCACTCGGCGGAGAACGGGCTCGCGATCGATTACCGGACGGACACGGTCGAGGCGGTCGCGGCCGGCCCGGCGCGGTTCGACCTCGTGGTCGCCATGGAGGTGATCGAGCACGTGGCCGAGCCGGCCGCGTTCCTGCGCAGCTCAGCGGCCTGCCTGAAGCCCGGCGGGCTTCTCGTCCTGTCTACCCTCAATCGCACGCTCCGCTCCTTCGCGCTGGCGATCGTGGGAGCGGAATACGTGCTGCGCTGGCTGCCCCGCGGCACCCATGATTGGGAGCGCTTCATCACGCCGGCCGAGCTCGGCCGAATGACGCTCGAGGCCGGGCTGACGAACTTCCGCACGCGCGGGATGGTACTCGATCCGCTGCGCGGCGGCTGGCGGCTCGCGGACGACACCGCCGTCAACTATCTCGCGGCCGCCGTCCGGCCATGATTCCGGTCACGGCGACGATCCGGCTCGACGAGCGCGAGATCGAGGAGACCTTCGTGCGGGCCTCCGGGCCCGGCGGGCAGAACGTCAACAAGGTCTCGACCGCGGTCGAGCTGCGCTTCGACGCCGAGCGCTCGCCCACTTTGAGCGAACCCGTCCGGGCCCGGCTCAGGACACTCGCGGGCCGGCGCATGACGGCCGAGGGCGTCATCGTCATCGAGGCGCAGCGCTTCCGGGAGCGCGAGCGCAACCGTGCGGACGCGCTCGACCGCCTCGTCCAGCTGATCCGGGCCGCCGCGACGCCGCCGAAGCCCCGGCGACCGACGCGCCCGACCCTCGCGTCCAAGCGCAAGCGGCTCGACGGCAAGTCGCATCGCGGCGCCGTCAAGGCGCTCCGCCGGCCGGGCGCGGGCGAGGAGTGAGCGCCGCCGGGAGCACGTCCGGCCCGCCGCCGGGCCGGCTCGTCGCGCGCGCGCTGCTCCTCGGCGACCGGATCGATACGGTCGGCCTCGAGCGCTCGGACGCGCTGTTCACGACGCCGCTCGCCTTTCGCTCCGGGAGCGGCTTCGTGGCCCTGTTCCGCTACGGCGCGGCGGTGCTCGTCGGCCTCACCCCGATCGAGGAGGACGAGGTCCTGCGTGGCCTGCGGCATCGGATCGTCAAGCCTTTCGTCAAGCCCGAGGAGGAGATCGCGGCGATCGAGCTCGCGCCCGAGCGCGAGGAGCAGATCCCGCCGGGCGGCCCGATCACGTTGCGGGCGCTGCCGCCCGAGCGCCTCCTCGTGATCGCGGACGCGCTCGCGAAGAGCGTGGCGCTCGCCCGCGACGAGCACGAGGTCGCCTCCGTCTTCGATACGATCGAGCCCTTCGCGCGCCGCCTCGCCGATCGCGGTCGCGCGCCCGGCGCCCGGCGCTCGATCCTGCGCGTCATCGGCAACGCGCTTCTCGTCCAGCACCGCGTGTCGGGCCGGGTCGCGGTCGAGGAGAAGCCGGACGTGCTCTGGGACCGGCCGGACCTCGAGCGGCTCTACGCCCGGCTCGAGGACGAGTACGAGCTGAAGGAGCGCGCGGGCGCGCTCAGCGCGAAGCTGGCGGTGATCGGAGACACGGCAACCGCCATGACCGACCTCATCCATACGGAGCGCTCGCTCCGGCTCGAGGCGATCATCGTGCTCCTGATCGTCGTCGAAGTTCTGGTCACCTTCTACCAGCTCGCGACGGGCAAGGGCTGAGCCTGGGGCCCCCGGCTCGCGCCAGCCGACCGGGTTCTCCCCCGCGGCGGGATCAGGCTAGAAGCCCGGAGCGAAGCCAGGGGGATCGCGAATGGCGGACGAGCTCGTTCTCTACACCCACCCGATGTCGCGCGGCCGCGTCGCGCGCTGGATGCTGGAGGAGGTGGGGCAGCCCTATCGGGCCGAAATCCTCGTCTACGGCCAGAGCATGAAGTCGCCCGCCTATCTGGCGATCAATCCGATGGGCAAGGTCCCGGCGATCCGGCACGGGAACACGGTCGTGACCGAGAACGCGGCGATCTGCGCCTATCTGGCGGACGTCTTCCCGCAGGCGAAGCTCGCCCCGGAGCCCGGCTCGCGCGAGCGGGGCGCCTATTACCGCTGGCTCTTCGTCGCGGCGGGCCCTCTCGAGCAGGCCGCGACCAACAGGGCCCTGAAGGTCTCCGTGCCGGCCGAGCGCGAGCCGATGATGGGGTATGGCACCTACGAGAAGCTGATGGACGTGCTGGACGGGCTCGTGTCGGAGACCGAGTACGTGGCGGGCGGCCGCTTCTCGGCCGCGGACGTCTATCTCGGCTCCCATCTCGCCTTCGGCATGCAGTTCGGCACGATCGAGAAGCGCCCCGCCTTCGAGCGCTACGTCGAGCGTATCTCCGCCCGTCCCGCGGCGGTCCGGGCGCGCGAGATCGATGACGGGCTGCTCGCGCAACATCCCGTGCCGGGCGCCGCCGCCCGGTAGGCGCCGGCTTGTGCCCCGAGGGGCTCGCGCCTACGCAGCAGGGGAGGCAGGAGGTCGCCCCCATGGACATCACGCGCGCCACCGACACGCCGAGCCGGCGCGGCAACCCCGACTGGTTCACCGGAACGGTCTGGCAGGATCCGATCGTCGACCCGCCGGCGCCGGCGCGCGCCCGCGCGGCCCGCGTCGCCTTCGAGCCCGGCGCCCGCACGGCCTGGCACACGCATCCGCTCGGGCAGACGCTCCACATCGTTCACGGCGTCGGGCGGGTCCAGGCGCTCGGCGGGCCGGTCCGCGAGGTGCGGGCGGGCGACACGGTCGTGATCCCGCCCAACGAGAAGCACTGGCACGGCGCGTCTCCGACCCACGGCATGGTCCATATCGCCATCCATGAATTCGACGGCGAGAAGCATGTGACCTGGATGGAGAAGGTGACCGACGCGGATTACGCGGTCGAGCCGAGCCGGTAACGGTCGCGCGACGGGCGGATTATTCCGGAGCGACGCGGGAACGGCCGGCGAGCTTGGCCGTTAGGCTTCGTTCCGAGTTCCCCCCGCCGATGTCCCTCCCCGACCTAGACCAGCTCGCCGCGCGCACCATCCTCGTCGTCGATGACGAGGTCCTGGTGCGACTCGCGATCGCCGAGTACCTGCGCGATTGCGGCTTCACGGTCCACGAGGCCGCGCACGCCGACGAGGCGATCACGGTCCTGACCACCGCGACCGTCTCGGTCGACCTCGTGTTCAGCGACGTCCAGATGCCGGCGGGGTCGATGGACGGGTTCGGCCTGGCGCGCTGGGTCGCGGCGAACCAACCGGGCGTGACAGTGATCCTGACCTCCGGGGCCGGTCAGGCCGTCCAGCGCGCGGCCGATCTCTGCCAGCACGGGCCGCTCCTCGCCAAGCCCTACGACGAAGCCGAGGTTCTCGCCCGCATCCGGCGCTCGCTTGCCGACAGCCCGCGCCTGCCGCCGCCGGGGGCGGGCGTCGATCAGGGCCGAGGCGCGCCCCAGAGCTGACGGGAGCGCTTCGGCCGAGCCGGCCCTCGGGCTATATTGCCGGCCTTCGCCAGCCGAGGCCGTCCCCGTGAGCCAGCCCCTCGCCGCCCCGATGAGCCCCGAGGAATTCTACGTCTGGGGCGAGACGCAGGAAGACCGCTACGAGCTCGTGGACGGGTACCCGGTGCCGCTGCACGGGATGGCGGGCGCGAGCCGCCGCCACGACGGCATCGTGTTCAACATCCTGGTCGCGCTCGGTGTGCGCCTGCGGGGCCGACCTTGCCAAGGGTTCACGGCTGACACGGCGGTGCGCACGAGTGCGGGCCGGCGGCGCCGGCCGGATGCCGGGGTCGATTGCGGCGAGCGGCGTGACGACGCGCACGAGGCGAGCGAGCCCCGGGTCGTCGTCGAGGTTCTGTCGCCCTCGACGAAGGCGATCGACCTCCTGGTCAAGCTGGACGAATACCGGGCGGTCCCGAGCCTCCAGGAGATCGTCATCGTCGATCCCGACGCGCCGCAGGCACGGCTCTGGTTCCGCGAGGCCGGCGGCGCCTGGGAAGCGCGCCTCGTCGAGGAGCTCGAGGCATCGATCGAGCTGCCCTCGCTCGGCCTCGCCCTGCCGCTCCGCGAGATCTACGAAGGGATCGAATTCCGGCCTCGCCCGCAAGCGATCGCCTGACCGCTCGCGGGCGTCGCGTCGGCCTTACTCGGCCGCGATCGGCGGAACGGGCGTCTTCGGCGTCCCGTAGGCGCGCGGATCGACGGGGCCCAGCCGGCCGTCGTCCTGGCTCATCGGCTGCGGGTTCGCCAGGTACTCGAACTGGCCCTGCCCGTCGGGGGCCGGTCCCTTCGCCCAGCGCCCGGCCGCGCTGTCCTCGCCCTCCGAGCAGTTCCAGAACTGGTAGGACACGCGCCCGTCCTCGCGCTCGCGCGGGAAGGTCATCGGCACGGGGGTCCGGTCGAGCCCGTCCGCCTCGAGCTCCGCGATCGCCGCGAGCCACTGGTTCTGGTGCATGGTGTCGCGCGCGATCATGAAGGCCAGCATGTCGCGCACGCCCTTGTCGTCCGTCATGTTGTAGAGACGCGCGACCTGCAGGCGGCCCTGGCTCTCGGCCGTCACGTTGAAGCGGAAATCGGCCAGCAGGTTGCCGCTCGCGATCGTGTACTTGGCGACCCAGGGGTAGCCGACGCTGTCGGCGGGCATCGCGCCGAGCCCCGAGACGATCATGTGCTGCGGGTTCATGCCGGCGAGGAGCGCGTCCTCGATCCGGGCGCCGCCCATGATGGCGCCGATGGCCGAATTCTTCGCGGCCGCCTCCTGGGTCTCGACCGGCGAGGTCTCGAGGAGCCTCGCGATCATGGTGGCCAGCATCTCGACATGGGCGATCTCCTCCGTCCCGATGTCGAGGATCATGTCGCGGTATTTCTCCGGCCCACGGCAGTTCCAGCCCTGGAACAGGTAGGTCATCATCACGCTGATCTCGCCCCATTGGCCGCCGAGCGGCTCTTGCAGCATCTGGGCGAAGATCGGGTCGGGCCGTTCGGGCTTGGCCGCGTATTGCAGGTGGCGGTGGCGAAAGAACATGGGCTGGGCTCCGACGAGGGGCGGGCCCCCCGGCCCTCCCCGTCAACGGCCGGCGGATACGCCGGGATCGCCCCGGCTGACCTGCGTCCGCAACCGTTCCGCGCGCCCGCCGGGCGCCCCTCCGGCAGAGCAGGTCAGGGGCCGCCCGCCGATGCGGCCGTCAGGCAGCACTTCTTGTACTTGCGCCCGGAACCGCAGGGGCAGGGATCGTTGCGTCCGACATCGCGCAGCGGGTTGCGCAGGGGCGTCTCGTCCCCGCCCTCGTCGTCCTCGAGCGCCGCCAGCGCCTCGTCGAGCTCCGCCACGACGTCCTCGATCAACCCGAGCCCCATCTCGGCGCAGGGTGCGAGATCGTCCGGCCGCGCCGCCGCGGCCGCGAGCGTCGCCCGGAATGCGTCGGGGTCGAATTGGTCCTCGAGGAGGCGCGCCTCAGCGACGGCTGCCGCGACGCGATCCGCGCGATCGCCGAGGCCGAGGAGCGCGATCGCGTCGGCCCAACCGAGCCAGGCCTCCTCGCCGGCCCGGGCGAGGCGTTCGCGGTCGAACCGGTCCACGAAGGCGATGGCGGCCTCGCGGTCGATCCGTCCCGCGACCGCCAGGGAGGTGTAGGCGCCCCAGAGCGCCCAGCGGATCGTCTCGTCCGCGTCCGCCGCCGCGATCGCGCCCTCGAGCGCGGCCCGGTCGCCGTCGAAGATGCTCGCGACGAGCCGCGGCAGCATCGTCAAGGCGATGTCCCCGAAGAGGTCGGCGCCGGTGCCGTCCACCCGCGTCAGGAGCGCGAAGAGAGGTGCGCAGAGCCGCGCGTCCCGCGCAGCGCCCATGACGTGCGCGCCCCAGAACAGGAGATTGCCGTCCCGCTCGTCGAGGGTCTCGCCGGCGGCGGCGCGGCGCGCGGCCGCGAGCACGGCGTCCGCCACCCGCTCGGGCGCCGTGACCGCGTGATCCAGCGCCTCCGCGGGGAGATGCTGCGCGGTGGACAACGCCTCGACCAGGTTCGGCCGGACGCCGCGCGGCCGCGGGATGTCGTCCGGAGGGAGACTCACGAGCGCAAGGTCGCGCCGGTCCGCTTCGCCACCGCCTCGACGATCCGG
>JAFAPJ010000517.1 GCA_019247255.1 Methylobacteriaceae bacterium
AGGAGCGGCTTCGCGCCCGGCCGGACGGATGGCGGGCGGGACAGGGTCGCGGCCTCAGCCATGGCCGGCTCCGATATAGGCGTCGATGACGCGCTGATCCTTCGACACGGTCGCGTAATCGCCCTCCGCCAGGACGTTGCCGCGGGCGAGCACCGTGATCTGATCGGAGAGGGAGGCCACGACCGAGAGGTTGTGCTCGACCATGAGGATCGTGCGGTTCGCCGAGACGCGCCGGATGAGCGCGGAGGTGCGGTCGACATCCTCGTGCGCCATGCCGGCCATCGGCTCGTCGAGGAGCATCATCTCCGGCTCGAGCGCGAGCGTCGTGGCGATCTCGAGGGCGCGCTTGCGGCCGTAGGACAGCTCGACCGCCGTGACGTTCGCGAAATCCTGAAGCCCCACGGCCTCGACGAGGTTCGCGGCCTCGCCGTTCAGCTCCTTCAGCACGCGCTCGGAGCGCCAGAAGTCGAAGCTGTCGCCGCGCAGACGCCGCTGGAGAGCGATGCGGACGTTCTCGAGCACGGTCATGTGGCCGAACACGGCCGAGATCTGGAAGGAGCGCACCAGTCCGAGCCGCGCCACGTCGGCGGGCTTCATGGCCGTGATGTCGCGCCCGTTATACACGATGCGGCCGCGCGAGGGCGGCAGGAACTTCGTCAGAAGGTTGAAGCAGGTCGTCTTACCGGCGCCGTTCGGACCGATGAGCGCGTGGATCGAGCCCCGCCTGACCTTCAGGTCGACTTGCCCGACCGCCGTAAATCCCTTGAAGTCCTTGCCGAGACCGGTCGCGGCCAGGATGATATCGTCCGCCATTCGGCCGCTTTCCACCCGCTGGCGCCATGCGTTCAGCGCAGCCGCGGTATGCAGCACGGCGCGCTCGGGCAAGTCAATCCGACGGGAGGCGGAGGTCGGACGGGCCGCGGGGTGGGATCGGCCACGGCTTGCGCCGGGCCAGGACGGCTCCTAGACATCCGGCTCAAGGACTGCGTAGCTCAACCGGATAGAGCGTCGGGCTTCGAACCCGAAGGTTGGGGGTTCGAACCCCTCCGCGGTCGCCAGGCGCCGTTCATGTCCTTCTCTCCCGACGAGATCGAACGTTACGCCCGCCACCTCGTCCTGCGCGATGTCGGGGGTCCGGGACAGGCGAAGCTGAAACGTGCGCGCGTCCTCGCGATCGGGGCGGGCGGGCTCGGCTCGCCCCTGATCCAGTACCTGGCGGCGGCGGGAATCGGGACGATCGGGATCGCGGACGATGACGCGGTGTCGCTCTCGAACCTGCAGCGCCAGGTGCTGCACGGCACGCCCGATCTCGGCCGTCCGAAGGTCGAGAGCGCGGCGGATGCGATCGCGCGGCTCAACCCGCATGTCGCGGTCGAGCCGCATCAAATCCGGCTGGACGCGTCCAGCGCGCAGGCGCTCGTCGCGCGCTACGACGTCGTGGCGGACGGGTCGGACAATTTCGCGACCCGCTACGCGGTGTCGGACGCCTGCTGCCGGGCCGGACGCCCGCTCGTCACGGCGGCGCTCGGGCCCTTCGACGCCTCGATCACGACGTTGCGGCCGCACGAGACGGGTCCCGACGGGCGACCGAACCCGACCTATCGCTGCCTCTTCCCCGAGCCGCCCCCGGCCGGCTCGGTGCCGCCCTGCGCGGAGGCGGGCATCCTCGGGGCGCTCGCCGGCATGGTCGGGTCCTTGATGGCACTCGAAGTGATCCGAGAGATCGTGGGCTTCGGCGAGGGGCTCGTCGGCCGGCTCCTCATGATCGACGCCCTGTCGCTCCGCTTCGAGACGCTGTCCTACGGCTGGGATCCGGCGAACCCGCTGACCGGCCGCGCGGCTGCCTGAACCGACGGGCGACCGGCGGGTTGCCTCGGGGAACGGGAGACAGGGCGAATGGCGGACGAGGCGAAGACCCGCGAGGTGCTGGACAGCGTGGACGAGAGCGGGGTCGACACGGCGCAGGGACGGCCGAACGACGCGACGGGGCGGTCCGGCGGGGCGAAGCCCGCGAAGGCCGCCGACGACGCGATCGCCCGCGCCACCGCCTCGCTCGGGCGCGAGGACGGCGACCCGGATCAGTCCGGCCGGTAGGGCGCGCGGCCCGAGCGGAGCGCATCCTCCAGGAGCTCGAGCCGGTCCTGTCCCCAGAACGGCTCGCCGTCGAGGATGTAGGTCGGCGCGCCGAAGATGCTCGACCCGATCGCCTCGGCGGCATTGGCCGCGTAGCGCGCCGTGATCGCCTCGCCTTCGGCCGCGGTGAGGATGGGCTGCGGATCGGCCCCCGCGGCGCGGAGGGACGCCGCAACCTCCGCGGGGTCGCTCATGTTGCGCTCGTCCGCCCAGACGCCCGCGCTCGCATCTGTCACGAAGGCGCCCGGGTCGTGCCCGGCCTCCGCGAGCGCCAGGATGCAGCGGTCCGCGAGCGTGATCGCCTGGCGCGGATGACGGGGCTCGAAATTCAGCGGCAGACCGCGCTTCTCGCGCCATCTCTGGAGCTCGACGAGCCGGTAGCGCTGTCGCGCCGGATGGCGCTTGGCGAGCGGCAATCCTCCGGTTTCGGAAAAGACGTCGCCGAGAGGCACGGGACGGTACTCGATCGCGAGCCCGTAGCGCGCCGCGAGCGCCAGGAAGGCCCGATGCCCGAGATAGACCCAAGGCGAGGCCAGCGTCATGACGTAGGTCACGCGGCGCGGTCTCCCGGCCTGTTGCATCTGGCTCATCCTCGGCCCTCCCAGGTCGGGGCGACCGGCCGCCCCTCGACGATCTCGGCGATGCGAGCCCGCGTTCCCCGGGTCGTGTCGGCCGGAAGCTCGCGGACGGGAAAGAAGCGGCTTTCAGCGATCTCCCAATCGGGCGCCCGCGACGGTAGCCGGCTGAAAGCGGTCAGCTCGTAGATGAGTACGTGATCACGCGGCGAGGCATGCCGGTTGAGCACGATCCCGTGCAGCCGCAAGTCGCCGGCGGCCTCGATCGCGGCCTCCTCGCGCAGCTCGCGCAGCGCCGCCGCCTCGGCCGTCTCGCCGATCTCGACGCCGCCGCCCGGCAGATGCCAGCCGGCCTGGTAGCCGTGGCGGACGAGGCAGACGCCGTCCGCCCCGTCCCGGACAACGACACGGACGCCGAGCGTCAAGGCGCGGGTCGCCAGGAACCAGCCGCGCAGCCCGCGCCGGAGGAAAGGATTCAGGTCACGCGCTCCCGCGGGCCGCTCGGGCAAAGGTTTCCAAAGCATGACGCGCCGCATGAGCGTGGCTCATGCCAGCTCGGCTGAGAGAGCGTTTGTACCCCCGACCGTTCCGGTCTAGCTGAGCACGGTCTCGCCGGAGTTGGCGCCATGTTCATGACTTTCCTGCTCTCGTTCCTCGCGCGTCGGACCGGCTATGCCTGGGCGCCCGCGCTCGATTTCGAGGACCGTCAGCTCTATTCGACGCTGCTTCCCGGCGCTCAGTACTGAGCGGTCAGACGCCATGGCGGATCGCGACCGTCTTCAGCGATCCGAATCCGTAGAGGGCCTCGAACCCCTTCTCGCGGCCATGGCCTGAGCCCTTCACGCCGCCGAAGGGCAGCTCCACGCCGCCGCCCGCCCCGTAATTGTTGATGAAGATCTGGCCGGCCTTCACCTTGCGGCCGAGACGGAGCGCGCGGCCGAGATCGCTCGTCCAGATCCCGGCGACGAGGCCGTACTCCGTCCCGTTCGCGACCCGGACGGC
>JAFAPJ010000522.1 GCA_019247255.1 Methylobacteriaceae bacterium
GAATCGAGAATTCGTCTCGGTCCGAAGCTCATTGAGATCGGTCCGCATCCGGGCGATGTCGGATTGCATGCCCTTGAGCATCTCGAGCGTCATATCCTGAATGGTGTCGGCCGCGGCGATCTCGATCTCCCGCTCCCGATGTGTGTAGGTCGGCACCAGCTTAGCCCAATCGGCCGACCCGCGCATTCAGCTGCCCTTCTTCAGCGCCAGGACCCCCGGCAGGTCCTTGCCTTCGAGCCATTCGAGAAAAGCGCCGCCCGCGGTCGACACGTAGGTGAAATCGTCCGCGACTCCGGCATGGTTCAGCGCCGCGACCGTGTCGCCGCCGCCTGCGACCGAGACGAGCTTGCCGGCCTTCGTCCTGGCCGCCGCGTGGCGGGCCGCCGCGACCGTCCCCTGGTCGAAGGGCGGCACCTCGAAGGCGCCGAGCGGGCCGTTCCACACCACGGTGCGGGCGTCGTCGATCGCCGCGTTCACCCGATCGACCGATTGCGAGCCGATGTCGAGGATCATGCCGTTCGCCGGGATGGCGTCGATCCCGTAGGCGTGATGGGGCGCGCCAGCCTTGAACTCGGCCGCGACGACCGCGTCGACCGGGAGGATGACGGCGCAGCCCGTCGTCTTCGCCCGGTCGAGGATGCGCTGCGCGGTCGGCGCGAGGTCGTGCTCGCAGAGCGAGCGACCGACCCCGATGTCGATCGCGTGCAGGAAGGTGTTCGCCATTCCGCCGCCGATGACGAGCGCGTCGACCTTCGCCACGAGGTTCTCGAGAAGGTCGATCTTGGTCGAGACCTTGGCGCCTCCGACGATCGCTACGACCGGGTGCGCGGGCACCTCGAGCCCTTTCGCGAGAGCGTCGAGCTCCGCCTGCATGGTGCGGCCCGCATAGGAGGGCAGCAGATGCGCGAGGCCCTCGGTCGAGGCGTGAGCGCGATGCGCGGCCGAGAAGGCGTCGTTGACGTAGAGGTCGCCAAGCCGCGCGAGCTCCGCCGCGAAATCCGGATCGTTCGCCTCCTCGCCGGGGTGGAAACGCGTATTCTCGAGAAGCACGACCTCGCCGTCGCCGAGCCTGGTCACGGCAGCCTCCGCCGCCGGGCCGACGCAATCCTCAGCGAAGCCGACCGGACGCCCGAGCCGTTCGGCGAGCGCCGCCGCCACGGGCCGGAGCGAATCCTCGGCCTTCGGCTTCCCCTTCGGACGGCCGAAATGGGCGAGCAGCACGACCTTGCCGCCCTTGTCGGCGATCTCCCGGATCGTCGGCAGGATCCGGTCGATGCGGGTTGCATCGGTCACGCGCCCGTTCTCGGTCGGCACGTTGAGGTCGACCCGCACGAGCGCGCGCTTTCCCCGGAGATCGGCGTCGTCGAGTGTGCGGACTTGGCCCATGACGGCTCCTAGATACGCCGGAACAGGGTGGGGTAGTCGAGGACGAGGCCGTCCTCGTCCACCGGGAGGTCGGCCCCGAAGCTGCGGTCGACGGCCTCGTAGCGGAACAGGCGGCCGCCATCCAGGCGGGTGTAGCGCTGCTCGTCGCGAACCGGCACGAAGCGATCGAAAGGTACGTACAAGACCGCGATCTCGCTCGTGCGCCGGGACGTCCAGTCGAGCCGCCGGATCGGCAGGGTGTTCGTGAACGCGCTGCCCGCGAGGTCGATGTCGAGGCATCCGTCGAACTCGGACAGTGCCCGGCCGTCGTGATTGCGCCAGGCGCCCTCCCCGTCGGAGCGGAGCGACAGCGCCATCCCGTCGGTCGTGCCGAGATCAAGGCTGCGCACGCGCCAGCGCCGGTCGCACGCGATCGTGTAATCGACCCCGTAGGGCTCGCCCCCGCGCGCGCCGATCACGACGCCTCTCGCCAGGACCTCGGCACCTTCGGGGTTCAGCGTCAGATGCTCCAAGCCCTCGCCCCGTTCCGGGCGCCAGCGCGCCAGGCATCGCCGGGGCGGTGCGAAGGGGGTCACTGCAGAGGCAGCGCCAGGCGGATCATCGCGGCAGGAGGCCCGGCAGGTAACGGATGAGGAGAATGACGGCGATCGCGGTCAGCACCGCCGTGAGGACGGATGTCAGGAGAAGCGCGCCGAACCCGGGCAGGCTGCGCACCCGGCGGGCGATCGTTGCGACCTCCCCTTTCACGCTCGCGAGGTCGGCCTGCATCGCGACCTCGCTCATTCGGGAGGAGGCGAGCTCGAAACGGTCGAGCACGCGCTGCGACTGCGCCTCCTGCCGGGCGAACTTCTCCTCGATGCGAGACGCCTTGTCCTCGATCCGGGCGAGCTGGTCGAGGCCATGCCCCGGCTCGGACGCCGCGCTCGGCACGGCCATGCCGATCTGGCTCGGGGCGGAAACCGGCTCCGGCCCCACGGCGACGAGGGTCGGCGGCTCGAGGGCCGGCTCGGTTCTCAGGGCCGCACGGGTCTCGGACATCTCGGATCCTTCTTGGGGGGCAGCGTCACGGGGGCGGCGCGCTCAGACGGGGCCACGCCGCACCAACTCGCGTCCAGCCGATCAGATCAGCTTCGCCATCGCGACGGCGGTGTCCGCCATGCGGTTTGAGAAGCCCCACTCGTTGTCGTACCAGGACATCACCCGCACGAGCGTCCCGTCCATGACCTTGGTCTGGTCCATGTGGAAGGTGGAGGAATGGGGGTCGTGGTTGAAGTCGATCGAGACGTTCGGCTGCGTCGTGTAGCCGAGCACGCCCTTCAGCTTCTGCTCGGAGGCTCGCTTCACGGCCTCGTTGATCTCGTCCTTGGAGGTCGAGCGCTTCGCCACGAACTTGAAGTCGACGACCGAGACGTTCGGCGTCGGGACCCGGATCGCGACCCCGTCCAGCCGACCGTTGAGCTCGGGCAGGACGAGCCCGACCGCCTTCGCGGCGCCGGTCGAGGTCGGGATCATCGAGAGCGCCGCGGCGCGCGCCCGGTAGAGATCCTTGTGCATCTGGTCGAGCGAGGGCTGGTCGTTCGTGTAGGAATGGATGGTCGTCATGAAGCCGCGCTCGATCCCGACCGCGTCATTGAGCACCTGCGCCACCGGCGCGAGGCAGTTCGTCGTGCAGGACGCGTTCGAGACGACGAGGTGATCGTGCGTCAGCTTGTCGTGATTGACCCCGTACACGACCGTCAGGTCGGCGCCCTCGGCCGGGGCTGATACGAGAACGCGCTTCGCGCCGGCGTCGAGATGGGCCTTCGCCTTCTCCTTGGCGGTGAAGATGCCCGTGCATTCGAGCGCGATGTCGACGCCGAGCTCCTTGTGGGGCAGCTCGGCCGGATTCTTGATCGCCGTGACCTTGATCCTTCTGTCGTCGACGATGATCGCGTCCCCCTCGACCTTGACGTCGGCCGGGAAGCGGCCGTGGACGGAATCGAAGCGCAGGAGATGCGCGTTCGTCTCGACGGGCCCGAGATCGTTCACGGCCACGACCTCGATATCAGTGCGTCCGGCCTCGTGGATCGCGCGAAGCACGTTCCTGCCGATGCGCCCGAACCCGTTGATCGCGACCCTGACCGTCATCTCACCCTCTCTCCCAACGCCAAGCGCGGCCTGATCGGCCGCGTGATCCTTCACCCATTATGGGAACGCAGGACCTGTTCTGCCACGGCGTCCGCCGTGATGCCGAAATGCCGGTAAAGCTCCTTCGCCGGAGCGCTCGCTCCGAACCCGTGCATCCCGACGAAATGGCCCTCGGGGCCGATCACGGCGTCCCATCCGAAGCGAACCGCGGCCTCGACCGCGACCTTGATCCGGGCCTCGCCGACCAGCGCGCGACGCGCCTCCTCGGGCTGAGCGAGGAACAGGTCGAGCGACGGGACCGAGACGACGCGGGCCGCGATCCCCCGCTCCTTGAGCTGCGCCTGGGCGGCCAGCGCGATCTCGACCTCCGAGCCCGAGGCGAAGAGCGTGGCGACCGCCTCGCCTTCGGCCGGGCTCAGCTCGTAGGCGCCCGTCGCGCAGCGGTTCTCCGGTCCCCCGTCGCGGCGGGCCGGGCTCAGCCCTTGGCGGCTCAGCGCCAGGAGGCTCGGGCCGTCGAGGCGAGTGAGCGCGAGCTCCCAGCACTCGGCCGTCTCGATCGGGTCCGCCGGACGGTAGACCGTGAGGTTCGGCATGGCGCGAAGCGCCGCGAGATGCTCGACCGGCTGGTGGGTCGGCCCGTCCTCGCCGAGGCCGATCGAATCGTGGGTCATGATGTACACGACCGGGATGCCGGCGAGCGCCGCGATCCGGATCGCCGGCCGGGCGTAATCCGTGAAGACCATGAAGGTCGCGCCCGCCGGCGCGAAGCCGCCATGGAGCGCGATCCCATTCATCGCGGCCGCCATCGCGTGCTCGCGGATCCCGTAATGGATGTAGCGCCCGCCGAACGAACCCGGGTGGATCGGGTCGTAGCCGGCGGTCTTCGTGTTGTTCGACGGCGTGAGGTCGGCCGAACCGAGTACGAGCTCGGGCATCGCGGGCACGACGGCTTCGAGCACGATCTCGCTCGCTTTGCGGGTCGCGACCGTCTGCGGCTCGCGGGCGAGCTTCGCCTTCAGCTCCGCGAAGACCGAGCCGAGCCGCTGCGGCCGCTCGCGGTTCAGCCGGCGGCCGAACTCGGCTTTGCGGTCGGGGTCGAGCGCGTCGGCCCGGCGGGTCCATTCCGCGCGCAGCGGCGCGCCGCGCTCGCCGACCACCCGCCAGCCGCGGCGGATATGCTCGGGCACCTCGAAGGGCGGGTAGGTCCAGCCCATCGAGGCCTTGGCGCCCGCGAGCTCCTCGGCGCCGAGGGGCTCGCCATGCGCCTTGGACGTGCCGGCCTTCTTGGGCGCCCCGAGCCCGATCGTGGTGCGGCAGGCGATAAGGCTCGGCCGGTCAGAGTCCTGCGCCCGGCGGATCGCGTCCGCGATCGCCTCGGGATCATGCCCGTCGATCCGCTCCGCGCGCCAGCCGGCCGCCTCGAACCGCTTCACCTGATCGACGGAATCGGCGAGCGACAGCGGGCCGTCGATCGAGATGCCGTTGTCGTCGTGGAAGACGATGAGCCGCGACAGCTGGAGGTGCCCGGCGAGCGCGATCGCCTCCTGGCTGACCCCCTCCATGAGGTCGCCGTCGGAGGCGAGCACGTAGGTGCGGTGGTCGGAGATCCCCTCCCCGAACTCGGCGGCGAGCATCCGCTCGGCGAGCGCCATGCCGACGGAGGTCGCGAGACCCTGGCCGAGCGGCCCGGTGGTCGTCTCGATGCCGGGCGTCATGAAGTGCTCGGGATGGCCCGGCGTCTTCGAATCGAGCTGCCGGAAGCGCTTCAGCTCATCGATCGTCAGGCCTTCGATCCCGATGAGATGGAGGATCGCGTAGAGCAGCATCGAGCCGTGGCCGGCCGAGAGCACGAAGCGGTCCCGATCCGGCCAGAACGGTTCCGCCGGGTCGAACTTCAGGAAGCGCGTGAAGAGGACCGTCGCGATGTCGGCCGCGCCGAGGGGCAGGCCCGGATGGCCGGACTTCGCCTGTTCGACGCCGTCGATGGCGAGGGCGCGGACCGCGCTCGCCAGCTCGTGGTGGGAGACGGTCGGGGCGTCGGTTGATGCTGTCACGATGAGGTCCGAGGCGGCCGCCCGTGCGGCTCAGCGAAGGCGCGGGCTCTTAGCACGCGCCTCCCCCGATTCAAATCGCGGG
>JAFAPJ010000528.1 GCA_019247255.1 Methylobacteriaceae bacterium
ACGCCGCCACCCACCTAACGACCGCCCTTGAACGATACAAACGCCGCTTGCGCGGCGAAGAGAAGACGGCGCGCGCTGGGGCCACCCGCGACAATGCCGGCCATCGACTGCGCTCTCTCCCGCCGGGGAGGGTTTCGGACGGCGCGAGGAACGGAAGCGTCCGCCATTCGCTTCAGGTCGCGGAGGGCCGTTCATGGCCAAAAGAGACATTGTCGTGATCGGCGGCTCCGCGGGCAGCCTCGGGGCGCTGCAGCAGATCGCGGCCTGCCTCCCACCCGATCTCGAGGCGAGCCTGTTCGTCGCCACCCACGTCCCGTCGCGATCGGGCGGCTATCTCGCCGAGATGCTCGATCGGGCGGGCCCGCTTCGCGCCCGTCCCGCCATCGACGGTCAGCCGATCGAGCGGGGCCGCATCTATGTCGCGGTGCCCGACCGGCACCTGCTGCTGGTCAACGGCACGGTCCGGCTTGGCGACGGGCCGCGCGAGAACATGTCGCGCCCGGCGATCGATCCGTTGTTCCGTTCGGCGGCGCTCTCCTACGGCTCCCGCGCGACGGGCGTGATCCTGAGCGGCATGCTCAACGACGGCGTCTCGGGCCTGTGCGCGATCAAGTCGCGCGGCGGCACCGCGCTCGTCCAGCATCCGCTCGACGCCGAGTCGGACCAGATGCCCCTTGCGGCGCTGGAGGCGGTCGAGCCGGACGAGGTCGCGACCGCGGCCGAGCTCGGCGCCGCCATCGCCCGCATCGCGCGGACCGATGCCGGCGAGACGCTGCCTCCCTCGCCCGCGCTGCAGCTCGAGGTGGAGATCGCCGCGGGAGCGCGGCTCGGCTCGGACGCGCTGAAGCGCTTCGCCGACCCGTCGGCCTTGACCTGTCCGGAATGCCACGGCGTCCTGTCCGAGGTCCGCGACGAGAGGCCGCTCCGCTTCCGCTGCCAGACCGGCCATGCCCAGACGGCCGAGGTGCTCGCCGACCGCGCCGACGAAGTCGACGAGGCGATGCGCGTGGCGCTGCGGATCATGGAGGAACGGGTCACCCTGGTCGAGCGGATGGCGCAGGATGCGCGCGCGAGCGGGCGGCAGGCGGTCGCCGAGCTCTACGAGGCGCGCCAGGGCGAATATACGCGTTATGCCGAGGTGCTGCGGACAGCGGCGATCGCGTCGCTACGCATGGGGCGGGAAAGGATCGACGGCGAGAGCTGATCCCCCCTTCTTTGTCACCCCGACTCTCGCTACTTTGTATCTTTGAGGTCGGGTGAGACGTGGCCGCGAAGAACGACAAAGCCGCAAAGCCCGCGAAGCGGCGGGCGAGCAAGCCGCCGGCCGAACCGCTCGCGCTCGTCGGCATCGGCGTCTGCCATGCCTCGTTCCGCGCGCTGGAGGAGCTGTTCGCGGGCCTCCCGAACGATCTCGGCCCAGCCTACATCATCGCCGTCCGGCAGCAGGACGGCCTCACCACCGAGACCATCGTCGAGTCGCTCGGGCGGCTGACGAAGATGCCGGTCAAGATCGCGGCGGACGAGGACAAGCTCGTCGCCGGCCACATCTATGTCGGCGGGCCGGACGATCTCGTCACCGTGACCGACGGGACGCTGACGACGCGGCGGGCGGAGCAGCCGGTCGGCCATCGCGGCACCGTCGACACGATGCTGATGTCGCTCGCCGAGCACGGCCAGGACCGCACGGTCGCGGTGATCCTGAGCGGCCTCGGAAGCGACGGCACTGCCGGCGTCACCGCGACCAAGAAGTTCGGCGGCCTCTCCATCGCCGAAAGCCTCAACGGCGAGGCCGATGCCGCCGCGCAGGGCGCCGCCACGCCGGCCGGCATCGTCGACCTGCTGCTCCCCTCGTCGCAGATCGCGAGCCAGATCGTCCTCTATCTGAGGGGCCTGAGCTCGGTCGGGCTCGCCGAAGCGGACGAGGAGATTCCGGACGATGTCCGGCAGCTGCTGACGCAGATCGCGACGATTCTGCGCAACGTCACCGGCAACGATTTCCACGGCTACAAGAGCAACACCTTCCTGCGGCGCGTGCAGCGGCGGATGCAGGTCGTGCAGTCGCCGCGGCTCGAAGCCTATGTCGCGACGTTGAAACGGGACCGGGACGAAGTTCACCACCTCTTCCAGGACCTGCTGATCGGCGTCACCCAATTCTTCCGCGACCCGCTGGAATTCGAGGCACTGGAGCGCGAGCTGCCGCGACTGTTCGAAGGCAAGGGAGCGGACGAGCCGTTCCGGGTCTGGGT
>JAFAPJ010000532.1 GCA_019247255.1 Methylobacteriaceae bacterium
GGTCGGCACCGGCGGCTCCTCAGCGGGCGGCGGCACGTCGTCCTCCACCCTCGGCACGGGCGGCTCGTCCGCCGGGTCCGGCACCGGGTCGGGCTCCGCCTCGACGCTCGGCACCGGCGGCTCGTCGGCGGGCGGCGGGCGCTCGTCCTCGTCCGTCGGCACGGGCGGATCGGCTGCGGGCTCCGGCTCGAACTCGGCCTCGACGCTGGGGACGGGCAGCTCCTCCGCGGGTCCGGGCTCGACGGGCTCGACCGTCGGGACGGGCGGCTCGTCCTCCGGCCTCAACAGGGCCGACCAGGCCGCCGGCTCGCATGGCGCTCAGGGCCGGGCGAACGCCCGCGACCACCAGGACACCAAGAACTAGGCGCGCCGCAAGCGCTCCGGGGCGGCCCTTCAGGCCGCCCCTCCCCTGTCGGGAGGACGCCATGACGAGAGCATCCTGGTTCGTGCTGGCCGCGGCCGCGGCCGCCACCTCTGGCGGAGCCGTTCACGCCGAGACGATCGTGAAGCAGGGCACCAACGCGACGGGCGGGACCTGCACGGTCACGGTCAACCGCAGCGCGGACGGCAGCGTCACGGCGGCAAGCGGCGCTGCGAGCTCGGCCGGACATGGCGCCCTGTCGAGCTCGAGCTCGGCCGGCGGCAGCTCCGTTCACGTCCAGGCGGGCGGCGGCTCCGTGTCGAGCTCCACCTCCGGACCCGGCACGACCGGCTCCACCACCTCAACCTCCGCGTCGTCCGCCGGCACCATGACGGTGAACGGCTGCACGATCGCGACGAGCTCACCTTGATGAAAGGCAGCGCCATGACACGAATGTCACTCGCACTCGCTCTCGCGGGCACGCTCGCCCTCGCGGCGCCGGCTGTCGCGCAGAAGAGCGTCACCGGCGGTTCGGGCGGCTCGGCCGCGACCGGCGGCACCTCGGCCTCGACGCTCGGCACGGGCGGCACCTCGACGGGACCTGCCGGAACCGGCTCCTCCATCGGCGCAGGCGGCAGCGCCGCGGCGGCGGACGGCAAGGCGCAGAGCCGGACGCATGTGAACAACGGCAACGGTCCGACGCTCAACGCGAACACGCAGGCGCAGGCTCATGACGGCGGCACCTTCTCGAAATCGCATACGAAGACGCAGGTGAAGGCCGGCGAGGAGGTCTCGTCGCGCACCAAGACCATGTCGCACGAGCCGGGCTCGGCCCCGGTCAAGTCGACGACGCGCACCACGGCCCAATGACGGCAGGAGGCCGCCCGAGGCGGCCTTGAACCGGAGGGGCGAGGCTCTCGCCTCGCGGCTGGACGCGGGCCCGCAGGCCGAGCGATATCCGACGGTCTGAAACCGACCGTCGGAAGGCCTCGATGCAGCGTCCTACGTCCCGTAGCCGAGAGCGCGACCGCGCGCGCCAGGCCGCTCGCTTCGGAGCGGGACCTCAGCCGACATGATCGACGTCGGTCCGGCTCGGGACTGGATCGCCGCGCACGGCCTTGTCTGCGCCGATCCCGCGAGCCTCGTCGAGGGGCTCGGTGAGCGCCTCGTCGCGCTCGGGCTTCCGGTCTGGCGCCTTTACATCGCGATGCCCACGATCAGCCGCGAGATGCGCGGCTTCGACATCGCGTGGACGCGCGGCGACAAGCTGCAGCAGGAAGCCTTTCCGCACGACCGCGGCGAGCAGAAATTTCTCGACAGCCCCTTCGGCCACATGATCCGCGACGGGGTCGAACGCCGGCGCTGGCGGCTCGCGGCCTCCGACGACCATGCGGTCTATCCGGCCCTCCAGGAGCTGCGGGCGCTCGGCGCGACCGATTACATCGCGCGAATCGTCGAGTTCACGCCCGACCAGGACATGATCCTGCGCGGCATCGTCCTGTCCTGCGCGACCGACCGCGCGGGCGGCTTCACCGATCCCGAGATCGAGGCGATCGACGCGCTGGTGCCCTTCATCGCGCTCGCCGCCTACCGGATCGCGCTCGCGGCGATCGTCGAGGGCGTGCTTCACGCCTATGTCGGGCGGGAAGCGGGGCGACGCGTCCTCAAAGGCGAGATCCGGCGCGGCCAGGGCGAGACGCTGGACGGCGCGCTGCTCTTCGCGGATCTCCGCAGCTTCACGCCCGCCGCGGAGATCGGCGGTGCGGGCTTCGTTGCCCGCCTCGACGAGCATCTCGAGGCGATGGTGTGCCCTGTCGAGGAAGCGGGCGGCGAGGTGCTGAAGTTTCTGGGCGACGGTCTGCTCGCGGGCTTCCGCATGGACGACCCGGGCGACGGCGAGGCGGTGCTCGCGGCCGCGCTCGAGGCGATCCGCCGCAACGCCCTCGTCAATGCACGCTACCCGGACGACCCCGCGCTCGACCTCGACGTCGCGCTCCATCGCGGCCCAGTGTTCTACGGCAATGTCGGGGGCGGGAAGCGGCTCGACTTCACGGTGATCGG
>JAFAPJ010000311.1 GCA_019247255.1 Methylobacteriaceae bacterium
GTCGTCTCCCTGAGCCCGGCCTGAGGCGCTAGAACCGCTTCATGAAGCTCGCGTGACGGCGAGGCTAGCCCTCTTTCCATGCGTGGCGTGAGGTTGCCTGAGCGGCTGCGCGCCCGACGCGATCGCGGACCGGCCGAGCCTGCTCGAGATTGATGCAGCGCATCAGGCCAGGTCCACTCGAACCAAGGTGGCGTGACCCACGAGGCCCATGTTCAACGAGCCGCAAGTTTGTTGAACACGACCTCGCGTCCCGGGCGAGGCTTGGCTACACCCGACCCGCCCAATGCAGCGCGAGGCCTGCCGCCGAGGCGGCCGCGAGGGTCGGGATCATTCCGATCCCGAAGCGCAGCATGGCCAGGATCGCGGCGGCCGAGAGCAGCGCCGCCCAGGGGTCGAGCGTCGCCAGCACGGGCGCCTCGACCGAGAGGCCGAAGCCCTGCATCCGGACCACGCGGCCGAAGAGCGTGTGGATGGCGAACCAGACCGCGAGGTTGAGGATAACCCCGACAACCGCGGCCGTGATGGCGCGCAGCGCGCCCGCGAGCGCCCGGTTGCCGCGCAGCACCTCGACGAAGGGCGCACCGAGGAAGATCCACAGGAAGCAGGGCGCGAAGGTCACCCAGGTCGCGAGCAGCCCGCCGAGCGTGCCGGCGAGAAGCGGCGGCAGCGCGCCCGGGTCGCGGAACGCCGCCATGAAGCCCACGAACTGGAGCACCATGATCAGCGGTCCGGGCGTTGTCTCGGCCATGCCGAGCCCGTCCAGCATCTCGCCGGGCCTGAGCCAGCCGAAGCTCTCGACCGCCGCCTGCGCCACGTAGGCGAGGGCCGCGTAGGCGCCGCCGAACGTGACGACCGCCATCTTGGAGAAGAAGGTCGCGATCTGGGCGTAGGTCGCGCCCGGCCCGAGGAGCAGCACCAGGGCCGCAACGGGCACGAGCCAGAGAACGAGCCAGACCGCCGCGACCCGCAGGGCGGCGATCCGGTCGGGCGGAGCCCCGGAGGCGAAGGCGTCGTCGAGGAGATAGCCGGATCCCGGCGCGCCGGGCCTCGCGGCGCCCGCCCCGTGGCCGGCGGGCGCGAAGGCGGCGAGGCCCGCCCGCGCCCCGAGATAGCCGAGGAGCGCCGCCCCGGCGACGATCAGCGGGAAGGGCACGTCGAGGACGAAGATCGCCACGAAGGCCGCGGCCGCCAGCGCGACGAGCCCCCGGGAGGCGAGCGCCTTGCGGCCGAGCCGGACGACCGCCTGAAGCACGACCGCGAGCACGGCCGCCTTCAGGCCGTAGAAGAGGGCGCGGACGATTCCGACCTCGCCGAAGGCCGCGTAGATCCAGCTCAGCGCCATGATGGCCAGGACCCCCGGCAGGATGAAGAGCCCGCCCGCGGCAAGCCCGCCCCGCGTCCCGTTGAGGAGCCAGCCGATATAGGTTGCGAGCTGCTGCGCCTCGGGGCCCGGCAGGAGCGTGCAGTAGCTCAGCGCGTGGAGGAAGCGGTTCTCGGAGACCCAGCGCTTCTCCTCGACGAGGATGCGATGCATCACGGCGATCTGGCCCGCCGGCCCGCCGAAGGAGAGCGCGGCGACCCTGAGCCAGACCCGGACCGCCTCCCCGAACGAGACGAGGTCGGCCCGAGGCGATGCGTTCGACATGCGCGCTGACCCGGCGACCCGAAGGGGACCGTCCCCCCGGGCACGCTTATCGGCCCGGCCGCCTGCCCGCCAAGCTCAGCCGCGCAACAACCGCGCGATCTCGCGCAGGCGCTTCTGCGCGTCCTCGAGCTCGTAGAGCGCGATCGAGCGCGTGCCGGCCTTGATCGCCCGCTCGCAATCGTCGAGCTGGTTCTTGACGATGGCCTCGATCGCCGCCGCGAGCTGGGCGCGGGACGCCTGCGCGACGGGCTTGCTCACGGCGTCGCCGGCGCGGCGTCGAGGATGCGCAGCTCCGCGCGCTCGCCGCCGCCCCAGCGGTCGATGGACAGGGTCCCGGCGAGATGGAGCGTGCCGCCGGCCACCTCCGTGAGCATGCGGCCGAGCGGCGCGTCGGCGGACCGGAAGGCGACCGCCTTCAGGCCAGCCCCGTCCGGCGCCTTGAGCTGCACGCGCAGATGCCCCGTGCCGACCGGGCGGACATCGCAGACCCGGTGCGCCCGGAGGGCGAAGACGGGCTCCGGCTGCCCGGACCCGAAGGGCCCCGCCCCGTCGAGCGCGCGGACGAGCGCCGCGTCGGCGCCGCCCGCCGCCAGGATCCCATCAACGAGGAGATCGTCCGCCCCGGCGCAGCCCGCCCCGGCCTCCGCCGCGAGCTCGCGGGCGAGGCACGCGCGGAAACGCGCGAGCCCTTCGGCCGTGAGCGTCGCGCCGGCCGCCATGGCGTGGCCGCCGCCCTTCAGCGCGTCGCCGCAGGCGACCGCCGCCCGCACCGCCCGGCCGAGATCGACCCCGCGCACGGAGCGGCCGGACCCCGTAATCGTCCCGTCCGGCCGCGTCGCGAAGGCGAAGGTCGGTCGGCCATGCCGCTCCGTGACCCGGGCGGCGACCAGCCCGACGATTCCGGGATGCCAGTCCGGCCCGTCGAGGACGATCGCGGCGAGGTCGGGCGTCGCCTCGACCAGGATTCCCGCCCGGGCGAGCGCCTCCTCCACGGCCGCCTGCTCGATCGCCTGGCGCTCGCGGTTGA
>JAFAPJ010000423.1 GCA_019247255.1 Methylobacteriaceae bacterium
GCGCGCAGCACGCCGAGCTGATCGTCCGTCACCTTCACGTTCTGAATGAGGAAGGTGCGCTCGGCCTTGCGCCGGGCGAGCGTCGCGTCGAGCTGGGCGCGCGCGTTCATCCGGACCCCGTCGAGCGCCTCCTTCGGAAGCGGCGCCTGCGTGACCGTCTCGAGCGACGCGCCCTCCGGGCTCGCCGCCGCCTGACCGCCGAGGGCCGCGAGCTCGGAGCGCAGCCGCCAGAGGGTCGCTTGCTGGGTGACGAATTTCAGCCAGAGCGTCTGGTAATCCGCCCGCAGGTCCGCGCTCTCGAGGAACGGGTTGTTCATGCGGAAGCGCATGATCTCGTAGCCGCCGGCGAGCGCGACCGCCTGGCGGACCGTCATGCCGGGCCGGTAGGCCTGCTCGCCGGGCTTCGTCACGTCCCCGTTGAGGTACACGGGACGGTACTCCGCGATGGTCACCGTCACGGAATCCGGCGAGATCGCGCTCACGCTTTCCCGGCCATCGGGCAGGCGCTGCTGGAAGATCTTGCGCGACAGCTGCTCCTTGATCCGCAGCTGGACGTCGGAGAGACCCAGCCCTCCGACCTTCACGGGCGCGATCATCGGGATCACCGCCTCGCCGTCGAGCCCGACGACGCTGCGCTGCTTCAGATCGGGGAGACCCGCCACGGACACGTCCAGCGTATCGCCAGGCTGGACCCGGTACTCCGCGAAGGCAGGCGTGGCGCCGACCAGGACGCCGATGGCGAGGCCGGTCAGCCTCGATGTCGCGCGAAGGCGCATGATGAAGCCTCGTTTCGTAGAGGAGAGCGAGAGCGGGGCCGCCGTCGAGACGCGGACGAACGCGGCCGGCCCGCTCAGTAGGCGCTCGAGCTGAACAGCATCTCGCGCGCCGTCAGGGCGACGATCCTGAGGTCGGTCGCGAGCGTGGCGGACCGGATATAGGCGAGGTCGAGCTCGATCCGTCGCTCCATGTCGCGAAGCTCGCGCGTCTCGCCGCGTGCGCCGCTGATCTGGGCGAGGCCGGACAGGCCCGGCTTCGCCGCGAAGCGCTCGTCGTAGCGGGCGATCTGCGCGCCGTAGAAGGCATCGTGCGACTGCGCGTGCGGGCGCGGGCCGATGAGAGACATGTCGCCCTGCAGGACATTGATGAGCTGCGGCAGCTCGTCGATGCTCGTGCGGCGGATGAAACGGCCGATCGGAGTCACGCGTGCGTCGCCCCGGCGGGCTTGCTGCACGAACCCGTCGCTCTCGCCGACGACGTACATCGAGCGGAACTTGAGGATGGTGAAGGGCCGTCCGCCCGCTCCGGTTCGGGTCTGCCGGAACAGGACCGGCCCCGGAGAGGTCAGCCGGATCAGGAGCGCCACGAGGAGCAGAAGCGGCAGCAGCATCGCGAGCACGAGCGCCGCGCCGGCGAGATCGATACCTCGCTTCGTGGGTGAGGCCAGGTAGGCGCTGGTCGCATCGGCAGTGCGCCGCCTTGCTGCAACGCGGTAGAGCCGACGTGCGGGGAGGCCGGCGAGGCTGAGCCCGAGAGGCCGCTTGGGGCGTAGCGCATGCCATGGAAGGCCTTGAAAAAAGGCGGGCGCAGGCATGCGAAGCGAACGCGCCCCTGGGGCACGTAGCATTCGTTGGAACATTGGCAATCTTCCGCAGGACGGATCAGTTGCCGGCAAGCTGCCTCGCATGGTTTATAGCCGTCAACTAAAATGTTGCACTGCGAAAGAAATGAACGAAGGCGATGCGGAAATTTTTTGCACATGCCCGAGGGAACCGAAATACAGGTCACAGTGACGTCACGTTTGTGGTCGGCTCATGATCGACGAGGCAAGTAGATGAACGAGCTTCGCTTACGGCCATTTTGCACTGCAATATCAGCAAACTAGCCTGCGATTGGGGGGACCTCCGTCCAGGCACCTTGCCTCTGACGGTCCGAGCGGTCCGGGCGATATGGTCAGCCCCCGATGCTGCCTTGCGGCATCCGACCGCGCATGGTGTGGGCGATGCACAAATTTCGCTCCGGGCGCGCCGTAGCAAATCACGTCTTCGGCCGTTACCGCCGCGATGACAGACCGCGATCACCGTCCACGTGAAGGTCGCGGCACAGGCCGATCCGACGCCCAGGCGCGGTCGGCGCGGCCGGCCGAATCAGCGGCCAAGTACAGGGACGCGCGATGAAATTTGGCGACGAGCTCCTGCGCGGCGCGACCGTGCGAAGGGTCATCCACGGCGACATCGACCACGAGCTGCGACGGCCCGAGCCGCGGATCGCGCTCGTGGTCGAGAGCCTGAAGATGCACTGGCGCTGGCCGGTCGGCTGCGCCGCAGCCTGTCTCCTGGCGGCTCTCGTCTACCTCGTCGCCGCCACGCCCGAATACACGGCGACGAGCCTGATTCTCATCGACACGAAGAGCAACGCGAGCGTGCGGTCGAACACTCCAACCGCGACCGACGCGAACGTCGAGTCCGCGGCGGTCGAGAGTCTGATCGAGGTGCTGCGCTCGGAGCGCACGATGCAGCGCGTCGTCCAGGCCGAGAACCTCGCCGACGATCCCGCGCTGGCGCCCGGCGCCCTCGCGAGCCTCGTGCAATGGGTCACGCGGCAGATCACCTTCCGCCGGCCGTCGGCACAAGAGGCCGAGCAGAAGGTGGTTGCGGCCGCGCGCGCCCTGCAGAAGCGCACGACCATGCGGCGGATCGGCCTGACCTACGCGGTCGAGATCAGCGTGACCTGGCCCGACCCGGTCCGCTCGGCCGACATCGCCAACGCGATCTCGGCCGCCTTCGTGGGTGATCAGGCCGAGTTGCGGGAGGAGAACGCGCGGCGGCTTAGCGCGCTATTCGAGAGCCGGACGAAGCAGCTCGCCGTCCAGGCGCAGCAGGCCGAGGCTGCCGTCGAGCAGCTGAAGTTCTCAGGCTCGGTCGCCGGCGAGAGCTCGGCGGCCGCGCGCGTGAAGCTCAAGGAGCTCGAAAGCGCCGCGCAGACCTATCGCATGCTCCACGACAAGTTTCTGGAGCGGTTCGCCGAAAGCTCGCAGCAGCAATTCCTGGCCATGCCCGACGCGCAGGTCGTCAGCAAGGCGAACCCGCCGCAGGGCAAGAGCTCGCCGAAGTCGCTCATCACGCTCGCGGCCGCGCTCTTCATCGGCTGCGCCGCGGGCATGATCGTCATTCTCCTGCGCGACAGGCGCCTCTTGGGCCTGCCGGCCTAGCGCCCGCCCGCCTCCCGACCCCGAGGAGCCAGCATGCTGACCCAGACCAACATATTAGGGATCCCGGTCCAGTCCGGCCCGGTGGACGAGGTCGTCCGCCATATCGACCGCCGCCTGGCGAAGCAGGATGTCGTGCGCCTTGCCTTCCTGAACGCGCACCTATCGAACGTTTGCGCGCTCGACGCGCGCCGGCCCGTCGCGCTCGACGAGTTCGTGGTCCTCAATGACGGCGTCGGCGTCGACATCGCCCGGCGCGTGCTCCACGGCGCGAAGTTCGATCACAACCTCAACGGTACGGATTTCGTGTCGGCCCTGCTCGAGCGCTCGGACCACGATCTCAAGCTCTTCCTGCTCGGCGCGAGACCGGACGTGATCGCCCGCGCGGCCGAGACGATCGGCGCGCGCTGGCCACGTCATCGCGTGGTCGGGGCCCAGCACGGCTTCTTCACGCCCGCGGAGGAGCCCGGCATCCTGTCGGCGATCGCCGCGGCCCGGCCGGACGTCGTCCTCGTCGGCATGGGCAACCCGCGCCAGGAACAGTGGCTCGCGGCCCACGTGCCGGCCGTCTGCTCCTGCGGGATCGCGGTCGGGGCCTGGTTCGACTTCGTGGCCGGGGCCGTCCCCCGCGCGCCGACCTGGCTCCGGTCCGCGCGGCTGGAATGGGTGTTCCGCCTGGCCATCGAGCCGGGGCGGCTGTGGAAGCGCTACCTCATCGGCAACGCCGTGTTCCTGGCCCGCGTCGCCGCGGCCCGGCTGGGTCAGTCCGGCCCTCGGCTGCCCGCCTAGGGTCCCGGCGGCCCTCCGCCCATGAGCGATGCCGTTCTCACGTCCGGCCGGGCGCGTCCTCTGGGGCCTGCGGCTCCGGCCGCGCTCGCGGCGGCGCTTTCCCTCGGGGTCGCCGTCGCGATCGGGGCGGCCGCATGGCTCGAGGGCGAGACGGTGGCCCTCGCGATCCTCCTCGCGACCGCCGCCCTGCCGGTCCTCATCTTCGTCGGCGCCCAGACCCTGCGGTGGCAGCCCGGCTTCGCCTTCCCGGTCGGGGTGGCGCTTCTCGTGGTCCAATGCGCGACGTTCCGGATCCGGGACATCGCCGACAAATCCATCGACATCCAGATCCTGCTGAAGCTCGCCTGCATCGGCGGCATGCTGCTTCTGGCCGCGACGGCGCTCCGGCCGCCTCGCGTCGGACGAGCCGAGCAGGGCGTCCAACCGGCTGGTCTGTTCGTCTGGATCGCTTTCCTCGGCTACACGATCCTGACGAGCCTCTATTCCGTCTCGCCAGCCACCTCCTTCATCGAGACGGTCTCGAACCTCGCGGCCTTCCTGTACCTCTGGGGCCTGCAGCGTCAGCTCGGCGCCGACCGGCTCGTCCGGGCGCTCATCGCGTCCTGCGTCGTCCTGTGCGGTCTCTCGCTCGTCGCCTACGTCGCAATGCCCGAGCTCGGGCGCATGGCGGATTGGGTGGACGGCGCCTTCGTGCCGACCTCCCGGCTGAGCGGCGTGTTCGGAACGGCGAATGCCGCGGGCGCGGCCGCCGCCATCGGCGTGATCCTGACCGTGCTGTTCTCCGGCCTTGGCCCGCGCCGCTGGACCTATTGGGCGATCCTCGCGCCCATGCTGGCCTGCCTCGTGCTGACGAACAACCGCATGGCGGTCTTCGCGGTCGCGCTCGCGCTCGCCTATGTCTACCTGACGCGGGGCGGAGTCGCGCTGAAGCTCGCCGTCGGCGTCCTGACGGCGGGCGTCCTCGCCCTGCTCATCGCCAATTTCGGGGACGCGATCCTCGGCAGCCTGTCGCGGTCGGGCTCGGCGGAGGAGATCACCAGCGCCACGGGGCGTAGCCGGATCTGGGCCGTCGTGCTCGAGCTGTGGTCGCAGCAGCCGCTGTTCGGCTACGGGGAGGGGTCGGCAAAGTTCATCCTGCCCAAGCACCCGCTCCTGTTCGCGGCGGCCGCGCATGCCCACAACCTGTACCTCAACATCCTGTTCTCGGGCGGGATCGTCGGGCTGGGGCTGTTCGTGACGGGCCTGATCATGGCGCTTCGGACCGCGATCGCGCGCCGTGACCACGCGCTCATCGCGTTGTTCGTGTTCGAATGCGTCTACGGCCTGACGGAGCCCAGCATCGGCGGGCTCGTCTCGTTTCTCCCGATCAGCATCTACGCGCTCGCGGTCCTGACCTACGACCCCCAGACCCGGAGGCGGGCGCCGGCCTTTGCGCCGGGCCGCTGAACCGCCTCAGCGCACGAGACGGTCGAGCAACGGGATACGGGCGAGCGCGAGCGCCGTCAGGGTCGCGAGCGTCGCGACCGCCGCCATCAGGGCGGGCTGCTGCCAGGGCCCGATGCGAACCTGCTCGGGCCCGACGAGCAGCCAGACGAAGAGCAGATGCACGCAATAGGCGCCCAGGCTCACGCGACCGAGCGCGCCGATGCGGTCGGTCATCGGGCCGGACGGAAGGCGGCGGGCCAGGAGGAACGTTCCGATCCCGAGCGGCAAGGTGCCGATGAGGAAGTCGTTGGGCGCGAAGCGGCCATGCCCGGTCGCGGCGAGCGTCGCGGCCTCCCCGACCTGGAGGACGATGCCGAGCGCCACGAGGGCGAGGCACCAGGCGAGCGCGGGACGGAGGTCGAGCGCCCTGATCCGGAGGCCCGCGAGGACGAAGACGAGGCCGAACCAGGGGCCTGTCCGCGTGTCGCCGATGGAGGGGAGGCCGAGCCAGTCCCGGTAAGGGCCGAAAGCCAGGCCGACCGCGAAGGTCGCGACGCCGGCGCCGAGGAGGACGGCCGGTCGGGCGTCCTTCAGCAGGATGGCGAGCGTCACGCAGACCCCGAGCGAAGGCAGGTACCAGAGGTGATAGCCCGGGCCACCGCGCAGGACGGTCGAGCGCCAGAGCGCCGGATCGCTGATGTCGGCCCATGTCGTCCCGTGAGCCACGAGGTAGACGACCTCCCAGGCGGCGAAGACGGGGAGAAGGCGGCCGACGAACCGGGCGATCTGCGCGGCGGCCGGCCGTCGGCTGCCGCCGAGAAAGAACCCGCTCGCGATGAAGAAGTACGGGACCGCGAAGCGGCAGATCTGGTCCAGGATTGCGCCGCCCGAGACACGGGTGTCGGCCGGGACGGCATAGCTCGGCAGATGGATGAGCACGACCGCCAGGAACGCGACGTAGCGCAGCGCGTCGATGCCGGTTTCCCTGCCGTGGCGTCGGGGCGTGTCGCGCGTCGGTCGCTGGACGGGGCGGCCGGCTCCGGGCGTGAGGGAGGAGAGGACAGTCACGGCATTCGGCGGGTTGCCCGCCTTCTACCCGCTCGTGGCCGCCACGGCCATCACGCGCGGAGGCGCACCCGCAAACCCCGGCGGCCCGCGCCGGCCTAGATCATCCAATGCTCGCTGGACGCGATCTGGAACGACGCCGCACCGTTGCTGAAGAGATGCGACTCGCCGTTTCCGCTATAACCCCCGGTCGCGGCGGCGCTGTCGCCGACATGGACATGGCCGTTCCAGACGACCTGCGCGACGTGAAGGTTCCGGTCGGCGTCGGGCGATCCGCCATAGGCGTCGTCGAGGAACTCGACCGCGACCGTGTGCGGCCCGGCCCCGAAGGAACCCGAAAGGGTGATCGCCTGCCGCTCGCCTGCCGCGTGCGAGGCGGAGGCCGAGAAGGTGCCCCCGATCTTCTGGCCGTCGACCAGGACCGCGAAATGCGGATCGCCCTGCCAGCTGTCGCCCGAGACCGTCACCACGACATGGTCCGTCTGTCCCGGGTCGACCGCGCCGGAGCTCCCGGCCGTGGGCCCGACCCGGAAGAAGGTCGCCGTGCCGTTGCTGAAGAGGTTCGCGGCGCCCTGGCCGGAATAGCCTCCGACCGTCGTCGCGCTCTCGCCCGCGACCGTGTCGCCGTTCAGCGTGACCTGCGCGACATAGAGATTGCGGTCGGTGGCCGCCGTGCCCCCGAAGGCGTCGTTCACGAATTCGACGCTGACCGTGTGCGGGCCGTCCCCGAAATGCCCTGTCAGCGTCAGGTCCTCGTGCTGGCCGGCGCCGTGCCGGGCGGCGGTGGTGAGCAGGTTGCCGACCTGCTGCCCGTCCACCCGCACGACGAAGGCCGGATCGCCCTGCCAGCTGTCGCCTGAGACGCGGAGCACGAGCGTATCGAGAGCTGGTGCGGCCGCCTGCGGGACGATCGTGGGGGGTGCCTTGTCGAGCGTCACCATCGTGCCGCCATGCCCGTCGCTGCTCGTCGTGAACACGAAGCCCCCGAAGCTGCCCTCGAGATCGAGGCTCGCGAGCAACGATCCGGCCGCATCGGACAGGCGCAGGGTATGCGTGGCGGCGTTGAAGGACGCGGCGGTCGCGCCGCCGAGATCCCGGAAATCGAGCACGTCATGCTCGCCGAAGCCCACGATCGTGTTGGCGAGATGCGCCGACCCGTCGAGCGCCGCGCGATCGATCGCGAGCGTCGCCGGTCCGTCCGTTAAGGCGATCGTGCCGGTGCCGGCCGCACCGTCGGAGGCGAGCTCGAGCACGCCGTCCCGAAGGACCGTGCCGCCCGAATACGTGTTGTGACCCGCAAGGACGAGCCGGCCCGCGCCCGTCTTCTCGAGCTCGCCCGGCAGCCCGCCCGGCAGATCGGCGAGCGCGCCCGACAGGGTGCCGGTCTCGTTCGCGCCGACGAAGAAGGTCGGGTCGCCCGACAGGCTGATCGCGCTCGCGACCGTGTGGCTCGCCCCGAAGGTGATCGTGCTCCCCTGGTCGTAACGCCAGGCCAGGCCGGGATCAGGCTGATCGACGTTGATGGTGGTCGGCGCCGATCCGAAGACCGCCAGATAGGCCGCGGCGGCATCGGGCAGATGGCCGTCGTCGAGGCGGCCGCTGAATCCCGCGTCGTCCGAATCCCAATAATTGGCGAACAGGACGTGATGGTCGGCGAGCCAAGCCGCCATGCTCTTGATGTACGCTCCCGAAGCGTCGCTCTGCACGCCCCATTCGGACAGGGCGGTCGGCTTGCCATGCTGGGCCGCGAAGTCCTGCTGCCATTGCAGGCCCCAGCGCTCGGCCACCTTGTCCTGGAAGGCCTGCCCGGAATCGGCCGAGTTCCACTGCGTATTGTAGTAGGCGTCCATCCCGACGACGTCGACGTAGGCGTCCCCCGGATAGGCCGTCGCCGGATCGATGGCCGAGCCGCCCTGATTGACGTCCCAGACGAATTTGAAGGTTGACGAAACCGACCGGAACACGTTCACGACGTCCTGGAAGGCCGCCACGAAGGCGCCTTCATGGCCCTGCGCGGCCCAGGGCATCCAACCGCCGTTGAACTCCCAGCCGAGCCGAACATAGATCTGTCCGTCGGAGCTCGGCTTCGCGGTCGCGAGCGCTTCCGCGGCCTCGCGGAAGTGGCTGTCCCGCGCGCCGCTGGCGACCTCCTCGAGCGAGGTGCCCCAGACGGTGAGCGGCACGGACCAGATGCTCGACAAGCCGGTGGTCTGCCAGCGTCCGACCTGCCAGCCGACGGAGCTGTCGAAGGCGGACCAGCTGTCGTTGTTTAAATAATTGAGAACGTTGTCCGGCGCGTGCCCCAGCCAGTTGGAATATTGGGCCGGCGCCGAGATGTCGTTGCTGCTGTAGATGCCGAGCTGAACCACGAAAGAGACTTTCTTTGCCCGGGACAGGGAGGTATCGCTCGCCCCTGAAGAAAGCCCTCGGTGAATTCTAAAAATTGAGTGGGTTTGCTGTTAAAGAGCAAGACTATCGCTGACCGATGCCTCGGCAGCAGCGGATAGTGATGCTGCCTCGGGCCGGGACGGCAGGTCCCGGGCGGTCCGGGGCGAAGCTCGCTCCGGTTGGCAGCGCTCCGCTCCGACGCTACCACCTGGACGATCGGCCTGCGGGCCCGGGACGACGCCGCGGGCGGGCCGAATGGACAGCGACGGTGTGGACGAGGGTGTCCGGTTTCGCGTGACGATGGCGCGCCACCATGCCCGTCTTCACGTGATGGCCGGGGGACGGGACGTGCCGGTCCAGATGTCGCTGGAGCAATGCCGGGAGGTCAGCCTCGCGCTCCTGGCGGCGTTGCTGCGCCTGGCCTCCGACGAAGATGCGCCGCAGGACGGCGAGGTGACGGCCGAGACGATCCTGACGGTGGCGGAGGCGGGCGTCGGCATCCAGCACGGGAGCGGACGGCCCGTCCTCACCTTGGTGCTGGCGGGCGGCGCCCAGCTTACCTTCCTGCTCGATGCCGAGCTCGGGGCCGGGATCGCGCAGGCGCTCAAGGACCCGTCGGATTTCGTTCGCGCCGACGAGGGCGGCTGAGACGTCACGCCCGGGACCGGGCAGGTGGGCGCCGCCGAGCACGGGCCGACGTGGTGGGCCCGGCAGGACTTGAACCTGCAACCAGACCGTTATGAGCGGCCGGCTCTAACCATTGAGCTACGGGCCCGGGGCGCTCCCTCCTAGTCGCTCGGGCCGGATCGGGTCCAGCCCCGGGGCGACGTGCGGCCCCCCGGAGCGGGGTGCACCGGACAACCCGCTCCGCCGCCGGCCGCGATTGCGCGCAAGTCGATCTTCTCGCTTAGCCCGTCATTGGCCGTTCATCATCAGTCGTAAGCCCCGTTAACGTCCGTGAAAGAGACGTAAGTGTCCCGTTACCTCGCTTATCGAGCCAAGATGAGCGGGACGCGAGAATGGAAAATTTCGTAACAGCTCTTCAGATTACGATGAATTTGTCGCGTTTTCGTCGTGATCGTACGGGTAATGTGGGTATCATCTTCGGGTTGATGGTCGCCCCCATGGCGTTCCTGGTGGGCGCAGCCGTCGATTACTCGGGCGCCGTGGAGCTCCGGACGCGGCTGCAGCGCGCGACGGACGCCACGGCGCTTCAGCTCTGCAAGATGGCCGCGACCACGACCGACACCCAGCTCAGGACCCAGGCGCAGACATCCTTGACTTCGCAGCTCGGGACCCAGACCTACTCGATCGAGCAGGTTTCCGGCAGCACGAACCCGCGCCAAGTGACTCTCGCGACTGCGGCCAGCTTCTCGACCGCCTTCCTGCGCGGCTTCGGAAGCAGCTACGAGGCCGTGCCGATCCGGGTGGTCGCGACCTGCCAGACGCCGCAGGAC
>JAFAPJ010000429.1 GCA_019247255.1 Methylobacteriaceae bacterium
GTTTGCAGCCGGTCACGATACCGTGCCGCCGCTCGCGAGATCCGGGCGGCTTCGTCCGGCGCGGCTGCGGTCGTCGCCATCGTCCAGGCGCCGAGCTGGAAGGCGAGGTAGCAGGGCTCGTAGAACGCCAGGAGGCCGGGATCGACCGCGATGTCGGCGGCCGCGACGGTCCGGAGGAGCCGCTCCGTATCGTCGGCGTCGAGCTCGAGCTCGACGGTCGCGCCGACGAGGTCCCAGGCGAGATCCTGGCAGCCGACGAGGTCGTGCCCGACATGATGGTCGAGCGCGTCCGCCTTGAGGAGGCCCAGACCCGTCGCGATCCATTCCCAGGCGTGCAGCCGGCCATCCGTCTCGACGGGCCGGCGGGCCTGCGCGAGGCCGGCGAGCTCCGGCCGCCAGCGGTCGAGCGTCTCGGCGGCCGCCGACCCGAGCGCCTCTCCGGCATTGACCCGCGCCATCTCGTACAAGGCATCGACGCTCGCCCCCGCCCCATGGTCGGCCGGAAAGGCCCGGGCCCGGAATGCGAGATAGCGACCGATCCGATCGACGAGGTCGGGCGGCCGGCCCTCGCCGAGGCGCAACGGCCGCGCCTCCGCGTGCCAGCGCTCGAGCAGAAAGCCGTGCAGGAAGGTGACGGGCTCCGGCGTGAACCCGGCCGCCGCGAGGGTCCGGGCGCGCGCGAGCTTCGCCTCGCCGATCCGCCCGAGTCCGGCGAATTTCGCGAGGAACGCGCCCGCCTGGGTGCGGGCCAGGTACTTGCGCCGCTCCGCCCAAGGGTGCGCGGGCGGCCAGCCCGCCTCAGGACCGCAGAGATGGCTCCGCCACGCGCCGCCCGCGACGTCCTCGAGAGGCGCGACGAGCGGTCCGACGGCATTCTCGATCCAGCTCGCGAGCCGTTGATGCGGTCGCGACGCCGCGAGCACGAGCTCCTCGAACGGGACGACGCGACGGGGGAGGCGGGTCCAGACCGCCCGGATCGCCTCGCTCGCCTGGAGCCCCGGAGCGCCCGGATGGCTCGGCAGAAGCGTGATCCGGTCGGACGCGACGCCCGCTTCCTCGAGGCCGATGGCGGCGCCGGCGAGCGACGAGCCGGAGAGGCCGGGCCCTTCGTCGGCGATGGCGACGGGCCCGGTCGCGGCCGCCCCGAGCTCGCCGCGGAGGGCGGGACCGAGCGACAGCCGACGCTCGAAGGGATGGCCGACCGGCCGCAGCGTCGCCGGCAGCCGCTCGCTCCCGGCTCCGGCCGCCGCCATCACGGCGAGGGTCGTGCCGATGCTGCGGATGCCGACGCTCACGAGGTCCGGGCCGAACGCCGCAACCGCTGCTGCATGGCCTTCGGGATAAAGCGCGTAGAAGGCGAAGCCCTCGGGCGTCTTCAGCTCGACCTCGTCCGGCAGGGCAAGGCGCGTCAGCTCGGCAAGCGGCGCCGCCACCGGCCGGGCCGCGAAGCCCTCGCGCCAGGAATGCGTCACGGCCCTGGCGAGCGCAAGCGCGACGGCCATCGCGGCGTCCGCGGCCGGCGAGCGCTCATCGACCTGGCGCCGCGCCGCGAAGAGCGCGTCCGCGACGCCCTGAGCCAGCATCCCGGCCTCGATCAGGGCCGCGACGAGGGCCGCATGGCGCCCGAGGCCCGCGGGCTCGGCTGCGGCCCGCGCGACCATCTCGCCGAGCCGGGCCACGGCGCTCGCGGTCGGCTCGCGCCGGGCCGCGTCGCCGTAGACGAGCATCAGGCGACGTGGCGCAGGTGCCGGTAGGCGATCGCCTTGAAGGCGTCGAAGGAGGGAAGGTCCCAGCCGGCCCCGGAGCGCTGCCGCTCGCGCACGAGCCAGCGCATCCAGCATTCGAACTGCGCCGGGGAGGGCGAGACGAGGCTTCGGCGATCCTTGGCGAGCGCGAGCGCGTCGAGCGGGTCGAGCCCGCCCGCGACCAGCACGCAGAGCGCGAGCGTCGCCGAGCGGCCGATCCCGTGCTCGCAATGGATGAGCACACGCTCGCCCCGCTCGAGATGCCAGGTCGCGAACATGACCCCGTCGTCGAGCCGCGCCGGCGTGACGGCGCAATGATCGTCCGTCGGCAGGTGCAGGAAGGTCATCCCGTGACGCCGGAGCGCGACCTCGTCGTCGCGCGCCTCGCTCCGCAGGTCGACCACGGCCTTGACCCGGTGCACCTCGGCGAGAAGCCTCGCGCGCTCGGCCGGGAAGCTCCCGCCGACCGCGAGCCGATCCGTGACCCAGCTCAGGTTGGGGCGCCACTCGATCACCGGGTTTTCGTCCTCGACGGTTCGTTGGAGGCCGGCCTGCGCGAAGTCGGGGCGTATTGACAAGGCATGGTCCGGCTTCTAGATGCCGCGGTCTAATCGCGATTGAGATCGTCGTGTGCGGCACCTCGTTTCGAGCTGCCGCTCGGCGGTCTTTTTGCGGTCAAACGGTCTTCGAGGCAAGTGCCGCGACCGTAGGAGAGGCGAGCGTCCGGCACGGCCGGCGCGAGGAGAGGCGGACGTGGCCCGTATCGCAGGCGTCAACATCCCGACCAACAAGCGCGTTGTGATCGCGCTTCAGTACATCCATGGCATCGGCGCCCGGAAGGCGCAGGAGATCGTCGAGAAGGTGGCGATCCCGGCCGAGCGTCGCGTCAACCAGCTGACGGACGCCGAGGTGCTGCAGATCCGCGAGGCGATCGACCGCGATTACATCGTGGAGGGCGATCTGCGGCGCGAGGTGTCGATCAACATCAAGCGGCTGATGGATCTGGGCGCCTATCGCGGCCTGCGCCATCGCCGCAACCTGCCCGTCCGCGGGCAGCGCACCCATACGAACGCCCGCACCCGCAAGGGCAAGTCGAAGCCGATCGCCGGCAAGAAGAAGTGACCTGGCGCGGCCGTTCGGCCGCGGCGGGTCATCCCGGGCGAGCGTAGCGAGACCCGGGATCCAGAGTCGTTGATCGGTCGGAACAAGCCCGGCCGAAGCAGAGGTCGGTTCGGACAAGCAGGTCGGAGCCGACGATTACCTCCATCCCGAGCGCCTGGCATGACGGGCGCGCTTGAAGGATCGTACAGATGGCCAAGGAAGCCACCCGCGTTCGCCGTCGCGAGCGCAAGAACATCGTGTCGGGCGTCGCGCACGTCCACGCCTCGTTCAACAATACCATGATCACCATCACGGACGCTCAGGGGAACACGATCTCCTGGTCGTCGGCCGGCGCCATGGGCTTCAAGGGCTCGCGCAAGTCGACCCCCTACGCCGCGCAGGTCGCAGGCGAGGACGCGGCCCGCAAGGCGTCCGAGCACGGCATGCGGACGCTCGAGGTCGAGGTGTCGGGCCCGGGCTCCGGCCGCGAATCGGCGCTGCGCGCCCTCCAGGCTGCCGGCTTCACCGTCACGTCCATCCGAGACGTCACGCCGATCCCGCATAACGGCTGCCGCCCCCGCAAGCGCCGCCGCGTCTGACCGGACCGATCTCTCCCCGGAGCGACAGCCATGCCAGCCAAACCCAGCGTCCAGGCGGTCGGGATCTGCCACAAGCGGGTCGGCGACCTCGTGGTCACGGCGATCAACGATGGGTATCTCGACGGGTCCCTCGACCTCGTGACCCAGGTGTCCAAGGACGAAGCCGCCGCGGCCCAGCGCGCGTCCTGCCGGTCGATCCCGCCCCGGCTCACGATCAACGCCTTCCTGGTCCAGGCGGACGGCGGCCGGCCGATCCTGATCGACACGGGCGCGGGCACGAATTTCGGCCCGAGCGGCGGCAAGCTCGCCGAGGGCCTGAAGCTCGCCGGCGTCGAGCCGGCCGAGATCGGCACGGTGCTGATCACCCACGCGCATCCGGACCATACGGGCGGGCTCGCGGCCGGCGGATCGGCCGTCTTCTCGAATGCCGAGCTCGTGCTCGGGCAAGCCGAGGCGGATCATTGGCTGGCCGATGGGGCGCTGGAGCGCGCGCCGGAGGGGGCGCGCCCCTATTTCCAGGGCGCCCAGGCGGCGATCGCCCCGTACAAGGGTCGCCTCCGGACGGTCTCGTCCGGCGAGGTCGTGCCGGGCGTCACTGCCGTCGCGGCGCCGGGCCATACGCCCGGCCATACCGCATACCGGATCGATTCGGCCGGCCAGTCGCTCCTGATCTGGGGTGACATCGTCCATCTGCCGGGCATTCAGTTCGCGCTGCCGGGCGCCGGCGTCGTGTTCGACGTGGATGGCAAGCAGGCCGTCGAGACCCGCCGTCGCATGTTCGACATGGCGGCGTCGAGCGAACTCACCGTCGCCGGCATGCATGGCTAGTTCCCGGCCTTCGGACGGGTGGTCCGGGACGGCCAAGCCTATCGCTTCCTCCCGGATTCGTGGGTGAGCGAGATCTGAGCTGACGAGTTCGGCGGCCCCGCGCGGCCGCCAGGTCAACGAGAGCCCGCAGCCGCGAAGGCGCGGCGGGCGGGCGCCAGGAGGTCCGACGTGATTCAGAAGAACTGGAAGGAACTGATCAAGCCGAACAAGCTCGAGGTCGCGCCCGGCGACGACGCGAAGCGCGTCGCCACCATGGTGGCCGAGCCGCTCGAGCGCGGCTTCGGCACGACCCTCGGGAATTCGCTCCGGCGCGTGCTCCTGTCCTCGCTCCAGGGCGCGGCCGTGACGTCCGTCCAGATCGACGGCGTGCTGCACGAGTTCTCCTCGATCCCGGGCGTGCGCGAGGACGTCACGGACATCATCCTGAACGTGAAGACGATCGCGATCCGCATGCAGGGCGATACGGCCAAGCGCCTCACGCTCCGCAAGACGGGTCCGGGCGCGGTCACGGCGGGCGACATCGCGACGACGGGCGACATCCAGATCCTCAACCCCGACCTCGTGCTCTGCACGCTGGACGAGGGCGCCGATATCCGGATGGAGTTCACGGTCACGACCGGCAAGGGCTACGTCCCGGCCGAGCGTAACCGGCCGGAGGACGCGCCGATCGGGCTCATCCCGGTCGACAGCCTGTTCAGCCCCGTGAAGAAGGTCTCCTACCGGGTCGAGAACACCCGCGAGGGCCAGATCCTCGATTACGACAAGCTCACCATGACCGTCGAGACGAACGGCGCCGTGAGCCCGGAGGACGCGGTCGCCTATGCGGCGCGCATCATCCAGGACCAGCTGTCGGTGTTCGTGAACTTCGAGGAGCCCCGCCGCGAGGAGGCGCAGACGCTGGCGCCCCAGCTGCCTTTCAACCCGGCGCTCCTCAAGAAGGTCGACGAGCTCGAGCTGTCGGTCCGCTCGGCGAACTGCCTGAAGAACGACAACATCGTGTATATCGGCGACCTCATCCAGAAGTCCGAGGGCGAGATGCTGCGCACCCCGAACTTCGGCCGCAAGTCGCTCAACGAGATCAAGGAAGTGCTGGCCGGGATGGGGCTGCATCTTGGCATGGAAGTGCCCGGCTGGCCGCCCGAGAACATCGAGGACTTGGCGAAGCGCTTCGAGGAGCATTACTGACCGGCGCTCCGCGCCGGTCATCCTTGGGCTCGTCCCGAGGATCTCGCGCCGAGTAGGGCGCCCCTATCCGGTCGAGATGGCCGGGACATGCCCGGCCATGACACGGCCGGCAGCAGAACGGACGGCCGACCCTTGGCACGGCGGCCGAGTTAACGAAGGAGAGCCAAGATGCGTCACGGGTTCCGCGGGCGGCGGTTCAACCGCACGTCCGAGCACCGCAAGGCCATGTTCGCGAACATGTCGGCGGCGCTGATCAAGCACGAGCAGATCGTCACCACGCTCCCCAAGGCGAAGGACCTGCGGCCCGTCGTCGAGAAGCTGGTCACGCTTGGCAAGCGCGGCGACCTCCATGCGCGCCGCAACGCCATGTCGGAGCTGCGCGACGACGCGATGGTCCGGAAGCTCTTCGAGGTCCTGGGGCCGCGCTACCGCACGCGCCCCGGCGGCTACACGCGCGTGCTCAAGGCGGGCTTCCGCTACGGCGACAACGCTCCCATGGCGGTGATCGAGTTCGTGGACCGCGACGTCGATGCGCGCGGCCAGGATTCCGGCCCGACGCAGAAGACCGAGCTCGTCGACTCGGACAGCTGAGCCCGGGCCGGCCTCGCCGGCGGGGAGGGGCGCGAGCGGATGGGGCGCAAGCCTGCCGTCCGTCGCCGCGGCCGCTCACATGGCCGGAGCCGGCGCGGCCGTGCTCGAAGCGGCTTCGCGACCGCGGGTCGCCTCGTGGGCCTGGAGGTCGATCGCGAGCGCCACGATCGCCTTCGCCTTGAGGCGGCGCGGATCCATGTCCGACCCGACGCCGTGGCGTAGGAAGATCTCCTCGTGGTCGAGCGTGCGCAGGCCGCCCCCCATCGACCATCCGCCGAAATCGCGGTCCGCCTTCTCGAACATCCCGAGCAGCGTCACCTCGCCGTGACGCGGATCCTTCCCGATCCGGGCGAAGGTCTGCATGACGGCGGCGCGCTCGCCTTCGAGCACCTGAAAGAACCAGCGCGCGTCGAAGACGAGGTAGCCTGTCACGTTGTCGCGAGCGTTGTTGCGGCGTGACACGTCCAGGATGGTGCGCAGCTCGGCGAGGGGCGAGCGGGCGGTTCCGGCGGCGCGGTTCTGGCTGACATAAACGAGCTGCGTCAGGGACATCTCTCGAAGGTCCGGGTTCGGGTTTGCACGACGCAGATGCTCCCCCGGCAGCGTAAAGGCTTTGCAACCGGGAGCCGGCTTCCGGCGTCCGCGTTCGGTCGAGGACGGTGACGCGTAACCATACGGGCGATCGGAGTTCGAGCGGGTCGCCGCGCCGTGGCAGACGCGTGGCGGTACCGGAGCGTCCGCCATGCTGCCCCGCGGTCCGATTGCCTTGGCCTGCTGTCTCGCCCTCGCCTGGCTCGTGCCCTCGCCTTCGCGGGCCGCGGCGCTCGTCGGCGTGAACGTCGTGAACCCGCAATGGCAGCCGCGCGGGCGCCAGGACGCGACGCTCGACGCCCTGCGCGAGGCCGGCGTGCGCCTCATCCGCGTGCCCCTCCTGCCGCCCACGGGCGGCGCCTACGAGGACGCGGTCGATTACGTCGCCCGGGCGGCGGCGCGCGGTCTCGACGTGCTGCTCGTCGTGTATCCGCAATACCGGCCGGACGCGGCCGCCCGCCCGGCCGTGCCGTCCGAGCCCGAGATGTGGCAGCTGCCGCCGCTCTCGGCCGCCGATCCGGACTTGCTCACGGCGACCTACGGACCCTTCTTCCGTCGCCTCGACACGCGCGGCCTCGCGCTCGCGGGCATCGAGTTCGGCAACGAGATCAACTGGACGGCCTTCAACGGCGAGTTCCCGATCCCCGGCGAGGGCCGCATCCTCGGCGACCGGGACCTCGCGGAGCATCCGGTCGGACGCCGGATCGCGGCGGGCTTCCGGGCCTATCTGCGCTCGCTCGCGGCCCTGCGCCGCCTGCGCGACAACCTTGTCGCCAACCGCCGCACGCCGCTGCTCGCGGCCGGCTTCTCCGATTTCGGGCCGCCCGGTCCGTCGCCCTGGGGCCGAAGCCTCGACGGGGTCGGGCTCGCCGCGACGCTCCGCTTCCTGCGGGCGGGCGGGCTCGACGCGCTCGTCGACGGCTACAGCCTGCACACCTATCCGGAGGCGGGCGCGACGCCGGCCGCCCGCGCCGCGGCCTTCGCGCGGGACGCGCTCGCCGCCTGCAGCCTCGGCAAGCCCTGCTGGATCACCGAATGGGGCTTTCCGGAGCCCGACCTCGGCTGCGCGGCCGACGACCGGCGCCGGGCCGCCCTCGTCGAGGAGTTCCGCGACCTCGTCCGTCCGGCGGTCGCGGACGGGAGGATTCGCGGGCTCGTCTATTACGCCTGGGACGGGGCGGGGGACCCGCACGCGCTGCTGCGCTGCGGCCGGCTGCGGGCGAGCGGCCGCGCGGCGCTCGCGCCCTTCGGTCCGTGAGCCGGGCGCCCTCGCGGCACTCGCTCCGCTCGCCCCGCCGCAAGCCGGGTTCAGGCCTTCAAGGATAGTGCGGGCGTTCGAGGATGGTGCTGCTGTCCAAGGATGGTCCTCCATCCCGGCTCCCGCCGGGATGAGCGGGCGAGGTGGCGGGAGCCTTGAAGCCGGCCAGACGGCGCCCATGCCGATGCCGCCCTGGCGCAGGGGAGCGCGAGAGGTGGCGCGGGAGGCGGTCGTGCCCCGCTCCGACGGGCGGAGACGGAGGTCGGAGGGTCGGAGG
>JAFAPJ010000430.1 GCA_019247255.1 Methylobacteriaceae bacterium
GTTCATCTGCCTTATCGGCGCCTCCGGCTGCGGAAAGTCGACGCTTCTACGGATCGTCGCCGGCTTCGAGCGGCCGAGCGCCGGCGAGGCCTTGATGTGGGGAAAGCCCATCGACGGCCCGGCGCCGAGCCGAGGCATGGTGTTCCAGGATTACGGCCTGTTCCCGTGGCTCACGGTCAAAGGCAACATCGCCTTCGGGCCGACGTCGCGCGGGCGGCCGGCCCATGAGGTGCGCGAAACGGTCGAGCGCTTCGTCGACCTCGTCGGCTTGTCGCGCTTCGCCGACGCCTATCCGCACCAGCTGTCGGGCGGAATGAAGCAGCGGGTCGCGATCGCGCGCGTGCTCGCGAACGACGCCGAGATCGTCCTCATGGACGAGCCTTTCGGGGCGCTCGACGCCATGACCCGGGAGCGGCTCCAGGACGAGCTCCTCGACCTCTGGCAGCGGACGGGGCTCACCGTCCTCTTCGTCACCCACGCGATCGAGAAGGCGATCTTCCTCGCGAACCGCGTCGTCGTGATGTCGCCGGGGCCGGGCCGCATCGACAGCGAGATCGCGATCGATCTCGCCCGCCCGCGCGACGTCGCGGCGCCCGACTTCAATGCCGTCCGGCGCGACCTCGGGCTCCGGCTCCACAGCCACCACGCGCGAAAGGCCGCATGACAGGGCCGACGTCGCCGGCCGAGCGGGTGCCCTACCGCGCGGCGATCGACCGTCCCCGGATCGCGCTGCCTGACGGGAAGGCGGTCGCGGTCTGGCCGGTGGTCAATGTCGAGCATTGGCTGATCGAGAACCCGATGCCCCGGCAGGTGCTCGTCGCGCCGACGGGCGCCGCCCTCCAGCCGGACCTTCCGAACTGGGCCTGGCACGAATACGGAATGCGGGTCGGGTTCTGGCGCTTCCTGGAGGCCTTCGCGAGCCGCGGCATCCGGCCGACGCTGTCGATCAACGGCTCCGTCTGCGAGGCCTATCCGCGCCTCGCCGAAGCCGCGCGCGATGCCGGCTGGGAGTTCATGGGGCACGGCTTCGTGCAGGTCCCGACCCATCGGGTCCCGGACGAGGCCGGGATGATCGCCCGCACGGTCGAGACGATCGCGCGCTTCACGGGCGCGAAGCCGGTCGGCTGGCTCGGCCCCGGCCTCACCGAGACGCTCGAGACGCCGGACCTGCTGGCGGCCGCCGGTATCGGCTACGTCGCCGATTTCGTGCTCGACGACCGGCCTTGCCGGCTGCGCACCGCGCACGGCACTCTCCTCACGATGCCCTATTCGGTCGAGTGTAACGACATCCCGGTCCTGGCGATCCAGCATCAGCCGGCCGAGGAATTCGCGCGCCGGTGCCTCGCGCAGCTCGACCGGCTCGCGGCCGAGGCGCGGTCCGACAGGCCGCTCGGCGGCGCCAAGGTGATGAGCTTCGCGATCCACCCCTATCTCACCGGCGTCCCGCATCGGATCGGCGTGGTCGAGGCATTGCTCGACGCGCTCCTCGCGCGCGACGACGTCCTCCTCTGGCAAGGTCGCGACATCCGCGACTGGTACCTCGCGAGCCAAGATGGCACCTGACGCGCCGCTCTGGCGAGGCTTCAACCGGGCCGAGCTCGACCAAGCCTACAACAATGCCGCCGCCGTCCCGGGCAGCGCCGAGATCGTGGCGGGCTGGACGGCGCGCTCCGCCGCCTTCCGGGCCGCGCGGCCGGAGCTCCTGGACCTTCGCTACGGGCCGCGGGAGCGCAACCGCATCGACCTGTTCCGCTGCGGGCGGGACGGCGCGCCGCTCCTCGTCTTCATCCACGGCGGGTATTGGCAGCGCAACGCCAAGGAGGCCTTCGCCTGGCTCGCAGCGGGGCCGCTCGCCCGCGGCTTCGACCTCGCGCTCCCGGGCTACACGCTCGCGCCCGAGGCGACGCTGACCGAGATCGTCGCCGAGATCGGCATGGCGCTCGATTGGCTCTCGCGGGACGGGCGGGCGCTCGGGGTCGCGACGGGGCCGCGCGTCGTCTCCGGCTGGTCGGCCGGCGGTCACCTTGCGGCGACCGCGATGGGGCGACCGGACGTGGGCGCGGGACTCGGGATCTCGGGCATCTTCGAGCTCGAGCCCTGTCGGCTCAACTACTTGAACGAGAAGCTGCATCTCACCGAGGACGAGGTCGCGCGGCTGAGCCCGATCCGCAACGTGCCGCCGTCAGCCGGGCCGTTCGTGGTCGCCTACGGCGGCGAGGAACTGCCGGAGCTGCGCCGTCAGTCGGAAGATTACGCGGCCGCCTGGCGGGCCCGCGGCTTGCCGGGCGAGAACCTGCCGCTCTCCGGCCACGACCACTTCTCGATCCTGGATGAGCTCGCGGCGCCGGACGGGCAGCTCACCGAGGCGCTCGCTCGTCTCATCGGCTGAGCGTCGGGGTCAGAACGGGCGCCCGCTTGGGAGCTGAGAGGTCGACCGCTTCAGGCTTTCCCGGAGAAGAGCCGCCTATGGACGGTCCTGTCTGAGGTCGTCCGGCTCCGCCGCTCGCCTCGATATCGCGGGTGAACCCCTAGGCGGTCTCTCGGCGCGGAGGGACTAACGAAGCTGGGCAGGCCCCCTCAGGCAGCGAGCGCGGCCGCGCGGGTGTCGCGTGCATGGGCGCGGCTGATCACGAGCACGCTGATCGCCGCGGCGGCGTCGAGAGCGGCCACCGGCAGCATGGCGAGCGCGAAGCTGCCCGTCGCTTCCCTGACGAGGCCGACCACGTTCACCATCAGCCCGCCGCCGATCAGGTTCGCGATCGCGTTGATCCCTGCGAGCCCCGCCGCGAGCGTTCCCGCCGAAAGCCAGCCGGACGACAAGGCCCAGAAAGGTCCCTTGAAGGCGTAGGCTCCGATGAGAGCGCAGGACACCGCCGCGATCGTGGGCACGAGGCCTCCGGACAGGTTCAGATAGAAGAGCCCGGATGCCGCGAGAAGGAGCGGAACGGCCGTGTGCCAGGTGCGTTCGCCGCTCCGGTCCGACTGGCGGC
>JAFAPJ010000442.1 GCA_019247255.1 Methylobacteriaceae bacterium
AGGTCGGGCTGATCGGCTTGGCGGACGCGAGCGACGATGCAGTCTGGCGCCGAGCCGCCGACGAAGGCTTCGTTCTCGTATCTCTGGACGCCGACTTCGCCGAAATGGCCGCGTTGCGCGGTGCGCCGCCAAAGATCGTATGGCTGAGATGCGGCAATCAGCCGACCCGCTTCGTCGAGCAGCTTCTCCGCCACGCGGCCCCGGCCTTGCGGGAGTTCCACGACGACCCTGTCGCGGGCTGCCTCGAACTCTACTGACACGTCCCGACCCGCCCAAGCTTCCCCCCGGCCGCCGCCCCTGCTAGAGCGCCGCTTCAGCCCCATTCCCCGCGCGGCTCGACGGTGCCGATCCCGGCCCCGGCGCAGCCTCGCGCGCCAGAAGGTCGCCCCGTCCGGGGGCGCTGAGCCATGCCCAAACGCACCGACCTCTCGACCATCCTGATCATCGGGGCGGGGCCCATCGTGATCGGCCAGGCCTGCGAGTTCGACTATTCGGGCACCCAGGCCTGCAAGGCTCTGCGCGCCGAGGGCTACCGGATCGTGCTGGTCAACTCGAACCCGGCGACGATCATGACCGATCCCGACCTCGCCGACGCGACCTATGTCGAGCCGATCACCCCGGAGATCGTGGCGAAGATCATCGCCAAGGAGCGCGGCGACCGCGCCAAGGGCTTCGCGCTCCTGCCCACGATGGGCGGCCAGACGGCGCTGAACACCGCGCTCTCCTTGAAGCGCATGGGCGTCCTCGACGAATGGGGCGTCGAGATGATCGGGGCGGACGCGGCCGCGATCGACAAGGCGGAGGACCGCTCGCTCTTCCGCGACGCCATGGAGCGGATCGGGCTCGAGACGCCGCGCTCGCGCCTCGCCAACGCCTCCGAGCTGAAGCGCGCCGACCGCGAGCGCCACCTCGCGCGCCTCGCCGCGATCGAGGCCGAGAACCTGCCGCCGGAGGAGCGCCGCCACCGGATCGCGGCCTTCGAGGCCGAATGGGCGGCGGGCGAGAACGAGCGCCGCAAGCGCTACCAGGAATACGCGCTCGGCCAGGCGCTCGTCGCGCTTCAGGCCATCGGGCTGCCCGCGATCATCCGTCCCTCCTTCACGCTCGGCGGCACGGGCGGCGGCATCGCCTACAACCGCGACGAGTTCCTCGAGATCGTGGAGCGCGGGCTCGACGCGTCGCCCACGAACGAGGTCCTCATCGAGGAAAGCGTCCTCGGCTGGAAGGAATACGAGATGGAGGTGGTCCGCGACCGGGCGGACAACTGCATCATCGTGTGCTCGATCGAGAACGTGGACCCGATGGGCGTCCATACGGGCGACTCGATCACCGTCGCGCCGGCGCTGACGCTGACCGACAAGGAATACCAGATCATGCGGGACGCCTCGATCGCGGTGCTCCGCGAGATCGGGGTGGAGACGGGCGGCTCGAACGTCCAGTTCGCGATCAATCCCGAGAACGGCCGGATGATCGTGATCGAGATGAACCCGCGCGTGTCGCGCTCGTCCGCGCTCGCCTCCAAGGCGACGGGCTTCCCGATCGCCAAGGTCGCCGCGAAGCTCGCGGTCGGCTACACGCTGGACGAGATCGCGAACGACATCACGGGCGGCGCGACGCCCGCCTCCTTCGAGCCGACGATCGACTACGTCGTCACGAAGATTCCGCGCTTCGCCTTCGAGAAGTTCCCGGGCGCGGAGCCGACGCTGACGACCGCCATGAAATCGGTCGGCGAGGCGATGGCGATCGGCCGGACCTTCGGCGAATCGCTGCAGAAGGCGCTGCGCTCTCTCGAGACCGGGCTCACGGGCCTCGACGAGATCGAGATCGAGGGGATCGGCCGCGGCGACGACCACAACGCCGTCAAGGCGGCGCTCGGCACGCCGACCCCCGACCGGCTCCTCAAGGTCGCGCAGGCGCTCCGCCTCGGTTGGAGCCACGAGGAGGTCTACGAGAGCTGCCGGATCGACCGCTGGTTCATCGAGCAGCTGCAGGACATCGTCGACCTCGAGGCGAAGGTGCGCCGGCACGGGCTGCCGACGACCCCGGGCGCCTTCCGGCAGCTCAAGGCCGCGGGCTTCTCGGACGGGCGGCTCGCGGTCCTGGCCGGCGCAAGCGAGGCGGAGGTGCGCGACGCCCGCCGCGCGCTCGGGATCCGGCCCGTCTTCAAGCGGATCGACACCTGCGCGGCCGAGTTCGCCTCGCCGACGGCCTACATGTATTCGACCTACGCGCCGCCCTTCGCGGGGAGCCTCGCCGACGAGGCCGCGCCCTCCGACCGGCGCAAGGTCATGATCCTCGGCGGCGGACCGAACCGGATCGGGCAGGGCATCGAGTTCGATTATTGCTGCTGCCACGCCTGTTTCGCGCTGCGCGACGCCGGGTTCGAGACCATCATGGTCAATTGCAACCCGGAGACGGTCTCGACCGATTACGACACCTCCGACCGGCTCTATTTCGAGCCGCTGACGGCCGAGGACGTCCTCGAGATCATCGAGGTCGAGCGCGCCCGGGGCACGCTCCACGGCGTCATCGTGCAGTTCGGCGGGCAGACGCCGCTGAAGCTCGCCCGGACGCTCGAGCGCGCGGGCGTCCCGATCCTCGGGACGGCGCCGGACGCGATCGACCTCGCTGAGGACCGTGACCGGTTCAAGCGCCTCCTCGATCGGCTCGGGCTGCGGCAGCCGAAGAACGGCATCGCCTATTCGGTCGAGCAGGCCCGGCTCGTCGTGGCCGATCTCGGCCTGCCTTTCGTGGTGCGGCCTTCCTACGTGCTCGGCGGGCGCGCGATGGCGATCATCCGCGACGAGGGCCGCTTCGCCGACTATCTCCTCGGCACCCTCCCCTCCCTCATCCCGTCGGACGTGAAGGCCCGCTACCCGAACGACAAGACGGGCCAGATCAACACGGTGCTCGGGCAGAACCCGCTCCTCTTCGACCGCTACCTCTCGGACGCGATCGAGGTCGACGTCGATTGCCTCTGCGACGGGCGCGACGTCTTCATCGCCGGGATCATGGAGCATATCGAGGAGGCCGGGATCCATTCGGGGGACTCGGCCTGCTCGCTCCCCCCGCGCTCGCTCTCGCCCGCGACCGTCGCCGAGCTCGAGCGCCAGACCCGCGAGCTCGCGCTGGCGCTCTCCGTCGGCGGGCTCATGAACGTCCAGTTCGCGATCCAGAACGGCGACATCTACGTGCTCGAGGTGAACCCGCGCGCCTCCCGCACGGTCCCGTTCGTCGCGAAGGTCATCGGCGAGCCGATCGCCAAGATCGCAGCCCGGATCATGGCGGGCGAGAGCCTCGCCTCCTTCGGGCTTGCCCCGAAGGACCTGCCGCATATCGGCGTGAAGGAGGCGGTCTTCCCCTTCGCGCGCTTCCCCGGCGTCGACGTCCTGCTCGGCCCCGAGATGAAGTCGACCGGCGAGGTGATCGGGCTCGACCGCTCCTTCGGGGTCGCCTTCGCGAAGAGCCAGCTCGGCGGCGGCACCGCCGTCCCGAAATCCGGGACGGTCTTCGTGTCCGTGCGCGACGGGGACAAGCCGCGCATCCTGGACGCGGTGCGCATGCTCGCGGAGCTGGGCTTCAAGATCGTGGCGACCCGCGGGACCCAGCGCTACCTCGTCGAGAACGGCGTCGCGGCGCGGCGGATCAACAAGGTCCTGGAAGGCCGGCCGCACGTCGTCGACGCGATCAAGAACGGCGACGTGCAGCTCGTCTTCAACACGACGGAGGGCGCGGCTGCCATGTCGGATTCGCACTCGCTGCGCCGCGCGGCGCTTCTCCAGAAGGTCCCGTACTACACGACGCTCGCCGGGGCCGCGGCGGCCGCGGAGGGCATCAAGGCTTATCTCGCCGGCGATCTCGAGGTCCGGGCGCTGCAGGAATACTTCGCCTGACCCGCGCGGCGACGGCCGGCCTCAGAGCGGGCGCGTCGCCTCGCCGAGCCAGGCCCGAGTCTCCGCGTCGATGCGCGGGGCGAGCTCCGCCAGGACGCGGGCGTGGTAGCGGTCGATCGCCGCGACCTCGTCCGGCGCGAGGAGCGCGCGGTCGATGAGCGCCCGCTCGTAGGGCGCGAGCGTCAGGGTCTCGAAGCCGAGCATCGGCCGCTCGCCGCCAGGGACCGACCGCTCCTCGACGAGGATCAGGTTCTCGATCCGGATCCCGTAGGCGCCCGTCTTGTAGTAGCCGGGCTCGTTGGAGAGGATCATGCCGGGCTCGAGCGGGACGTGCCCGAGCTTCGAGATCCGCTGCGGTCCCTCGTGGACCGAGAGGTAGACCCCGACCCCGTGGCCGGTCCCGTGGTCGAAATCGAGCCCCGCCTCCCAGAGCGGACGGCGCGCGAAGGCGTCGATCTGGGCGCCCGTCGTGCCCTTCGGGAAGAGCGCCGACCCGATCGCGAGATGTCCCTGGAGGACGCGGGTGTAGCGATCCCGCATCTCGGGGCTCGGCTCCCCGACCGCGACCGTGCGGGTGATGTCCGTCGTCCCGTCCTCGTATTGCGCGCCCGAATCGACGAGGAACAGCTCGCCGGACCCGATCGCCCGGTCGGTTCCGCGCGTCACGCGGTAATGGACGACGGCGCCGTTGGGGCCCGAGCCCGCGATCGTCGGGAAGGATACGTCCCGCAAACGGCCCGTCTCCGCCCGGAATCCTTCGAGCGCCTCCGCGGCCCCGATCTCGGTCAGCCCGCCGCGCCGCGCCTCGCGGGCGAGCCAGGCGAGAAAGCGCGCGAAGGCCGCCCCGTCCCGCCGATGCGCCTCGCGGGTCCCGGCGATCTCGACCGGGTTCTTGACAGCCTTCAACCGCGCGATCGGATCCGGTCCGTCATCCGCCTCGCCCCCGGCCTCGCCGAGGAGATCGGCGAGCGCGGAGGCGGCCGTCGCCGCGTCGAGCCGGACCTTGGCGCGCGCCTCGCCGAGGCGGCGCAAGGCGGGCGCGAGCGCGTCCGGCGGGCGCAGGTCCGCCACGCCGCCCAGCACGTCGCCTGCC
>JAFAPJ010000445.1 GCA_019247255.1 Methylobacteriaceae bacterium
CACGGCGATGTCGCCGAGGAAGCCGAAGCGGGCGACGAGCGCCCAGCCGTCCGCCAGCATCGTGAGCGGATCGGCCAGGAACGTGCGGGACACGAACCCGCCGAGCGTCGCGAGGCTCCAGGCCGCGACGAAGATGCCGAAGAACAGGAGCCCGAGCCCGATCCGGGCGCTTGGCGCGACGGGTTCAAGCGGACGCATGGTCGTCGGCTCCCCGCTGCGCGGGGCGGCGCGTCACTGGATGAAGCGCGTGTCCGCAAGCTTCGACAGGTCAGGCACCTGCTTGATCACCCCGACCTCCAGCAGCAGGTCGGCCGCGTCCTTCGTGAAGGTCTTGAAATCGCCGTCGAAGAAGGTCTTGTTGGCGGCTTTGTCCTGCCAGCGCAGGAACTTCGCCGAGCCGCCGAACTGCTCGCCCGTCTGCTTCACGTCGGCGCCCATGATCTCGTAGGACTTCGCCTGATCCTTGGCGATCATGTCGAGAGCCTCGAAGTAGCTGTCGGCCAACGCCTTCGCGGCCTTCGGATTGGCGTCCAGGAAGGCCGGCGTGCAGCCGAACGTGTCCATCACGACCGGGTAATCGAGCGTCGTCGCGATGATCTTGCCGGCCTCGGGCTTGTCGCGCACCGAGGAGAGATAGGGCTCGTAGGTCATGGCGGCGTCGTTCTGCCCGGCCAGAAACGCCTGCGCGGCCGGCCCCGGCTCGAGATTCACGACCGTGACGTCCTTCGTCGACAGGCCGTTCTTTTTCAGCATGGAGGCGAGGACGAAGAAGGGCGAGGTGCCGGGCGCGGAGGCCGCGACCGTCTTGCCCTTGAGGTCCTTGATCGAGGCGACGCCCGAACGGACCACCATGCCGTCCGCCCCGTAGCTCTTGTCGAGCTGGAAGATCTGCGTGGTCGCGATGCCGGCGGCGTTCCAGACCACCCAGGTCTCGACGGTGGTGGCGGCGCATTGGATGTCGCCGGACGCGATTGCGAGGTGCCGGCTCGCCTGCGGAATCTTCTTCAGCGTGACGTCGAGGCCGTTCTTCTTGAAGATCCCGGCCTCCTTCGCGAGCGTCAGCGGCGCGAAGCCGGTCCAGCCCGAGATGCCGACCGCGACCTTCGTGTCCTGAGCCGTGGCGGCGCCCGCCGCCAGCGTCGCCAAGCCTGCCACGATGCTCGTCGCCCAACGCCCGACCATGCCCCGCTCCCTTGGATTTCGGAGCGTCATGCATCATGCGGGCCGGAAGCTGTCAAACCGCTGCCGAAAGCCGGGCGGAAAACAAAAATGGCCCGCCGAAGCGAGCCATTTTCCGAGCCTCAGAACGCGATCAGTCGCAGCTGCGCCGCTCGCGAATGCTGCGGTTGCCATAGGCGTCCCGCTCCCGCACCGTCACGACGCGGCAGCCCGTGCTGCCCGTGGTAATGTCCCGGTCGCGGAACGCGCGCCGGCGGTCGAAGTCGCGGTCGCGCCGATAATCGTCGTGGCGGAAGTCGCGCTCGCGCTGCCGCTCGCTCCTGAGATCGACAGACGGTCCGCCACGCCCGAACTCGATGGATTGCGCCTGAACTTGGCTGGCTCCGATGGTCGTCGCAGCGACCAGCGCCAGCAGACCGGCCTTCATCATGCTCGCCTCCCGAGGTTTAGTCTCGGCAGCAACGCCTCGCTCCTGGGGCGGTTCCGATCAGACCGTGCGGGATGGACCGCTCATCTAGCGACAAGCCCTGGCGCTGCTTAGATCCGCGGCTAGCGTGAGAGCGAGCTCGTAAGAACGGGAAGGCGTTCGCCGGCGGCGACGAGGACGCTCGCCGAGACGATGCCGGTCGCGACCAGGATGGTGAGGAGGGCGGCGACGATCCGCCCGGATTGGCGCAGCTGCAGAGCGCGGCTCACCTCGACTGTCCTGCCATGACGCTGCTTATGTGCCGTTTCGGTGCGCATGGTCTCCGTCCGGTCCGTCTCGCCCCTTTCGGAGCAGCCGGCATGCCGGGACGGTCCGGTGCGGTGCGCCCGTCGCGAAAGCGGTCCGCTTTCGCTAGAATTGGCAGCATGTGCGCGCGCGTGATCCAGGCCCGGGACCCCACGCTCTATGCGAGCCTCGTCGCAGCCGCGCCCGGACGCCCGCTTCCGAACGCGCCTGCACGCTACAACGGCGCGCCCTCGCAGGATTTCCTCGTCGGTCGCCGCGAGCCCCGATCAGGCGAGCGCAGCCTCGATCTCCTGCGCTGGGGGCTGATCCCTGTCTGGGCGAAGGACAAGACGATCGCCTGGAAGACGATCAACGCGCGCGCCGAGACGCTCGCCACCTCGGCCTTATTCAAGGGAGCCTATGCCAAGCGCCGCTGCCTCGTCCCGGTCGACGGCTTCTACGAATGGCGCACCGTGGGTAAGCTGAAGCAGCCCTACCTGTTCGCCCCGGCGAACGACGAGCCGTTCACCCTCGCGGGGCTGTGGGAAAGCTGGAAGGACCCAGCGACCGGGGAATGGCTGCGCACCTTCACGATCGTCACGACGCGGGCTAACGCGATCGTGTCCCCGCTGCACGACCGGATGCCCGTGATCATCGCAGCCGCGGATCGCGACCGCTGGCTCGACGATCCCGAGCCGGGCGACCTCCTCGCGCCCTACCCGGCGGAGCTCATGCGCCGCAGGCCCGTGTCCCGGGAGGTCAACTCGGTGAAGAACGAAGGATCGCATCTGCCGGAGGAAACGGCCGATCCGTCCGGCTCGCTCGACCCGGACGACGTCGCGACGGCGAACAGCCCGGACGCGCTCGAATCGCCCGCGAATTCCGATTGAGACAGGCATCCGCCGGGCGGGACGAGGCGCGCCGAGTGCCCGCTCGATCGCCTGCTGGGCATGGTGCTGCCAGAGAGGATCGAACTCTCGACCTCTCCCTTACCAAGGGAGTGCTCTACCACTGAGCTACGGCAGCGACGGGCCGGGTGATAGAGGATGGGGAGGGGAGGCGCAACTTTCGGGCTTCATGCTATGGACGAGCGGCGACGCGAGCGGCTGAAGGCCGCGCTGCGTGAGAATCTGAAGCGGCGCAAGGCCGGTCGGAGCACCTCGCACGAGGCCGACCGGGGAGCCGGGCGGGGAGAATCGGCCGAGGACGCGGGGGGCATTCCGTCCGAGGGACCCGATAGCGACGCCGAAGTTGGTCAAGTGCGCCGGTTCGGGCGCGAGGAGGCTTGAATGGACCGCATCAAGATCCGGGGTGGCGCGCCGCTCAATGGCACGATCCCGATCTCGGGCGCGAAGAACGCGGCGCTGCCCTTGATGACGGCGAGCCTGCTCACGGCCGATACGCTCGAGCTGCACAACGTCCCGCGGCTCGCGGACGTGGCGACGCTCCTGCGCATCCTCGAGAATCATGGGGTCGACCACGCGGTGGCGGGCAAGCGGCCCGGGCAGACGACCGAGACCGGGCAGACGATCCGGCTCAGCGCCGGGACCGTCATCGACACCTGCGCGCCCTACGAGCTCGTGTCGCGCATGCGGGCGAGCTTCTGGGTCATCGCTCCTCTCCTCGCCCGCTTCGGCGAGGCCCGGGTTTCGATGCCGGGCGGCTGCGCGATCGGAACCCGGCCGGTCGACCTCCTGCTCTCGGCGCTCGAGAAGATGGGCGTCGCGATCGAGATCGAGGGCGGCTACGTCCACGCTAAGGCGCCAAAGGGCGTGCGCGGCGCCGAGGTCGTCTTCCCGAAGGTCACCGTATCGGGGACTCACGTCGCGCTGATGGCGGCGACGCTCGCGACCGGCACGACCGTCATCGAGAACGCCGCCCGGGAGCCCGAGGTCGTCGACCTCGCCGAATGCCTCGCCAAGATGGGGGCGCGCATCTCGGGAGCAGGCACGTCGCGCATCGTAGTCGACGGCGTCTCGCGGCTGAACGGGGCGAGCCATGCCGTCATGCCGGACCGGATCGAAACCGGAACCTACGCGATGGCGGTCGCGATGACCGGGGGCGACGTCACGCTCGAGAACACGCGGCCCGAGCTCCTGCGCAGCGCCCTCGACGTGCTCGAGACGGTCGGAGTCGAGATCAGCGAGTCGAACAAGGGCATCCGCATCCACCGCAACGGCTCGGGCCTGCGTCCGGCGGACGTCACCACCGACCCCTTCCCGGGCTTCCCGACGGATCTGCAGGCGCAGTTCATGGCGCTCATGACCCGCGCCGGCGGCACCTCCCGCATCCGCGAGACGATCTTCGAGAACCGCTTCATGCATGTGGGCGAGCTCGCCCGCTTCGGCGCCCAGATCCGGCTCGAGGGCGATTGCGCGATCGTCGACGGCGTCGGGCGCCTCAAGGGCGCGCCCGTGATGGCGACGGACCTGCGCGCCTCCGTGTCTCTCGTCATCGCGGGTCTTGCGGCCGAGGGAGAGACCGAGATCCACCGGGTCTATCACCTCGACCGAGGTTTCGAGGCGCTGGAAGCCAAGCTCGCCCGCTGCGGGGCCGACATCGAGCGCCTCCGGGCAAGCTGAGGCCCGAACGGTTGCGGGGCCGCGGGCCCGTCGCTATCTGCGCCGGACCTTTCACGTTGCCGCTGGTCCCATGGAGCTCCTCAAGCTCGTCGCGCTCGATGCCGACGACCTCGCGATCCTGTCGGCCCACCTTCAGGACGCCGTTCTGAAGGTGGGCGACCTCGCCTTCCTGCCCGAGGAGAAGCGCTTCGCGCTCGTCGCCCGGCGCTTCGACTGGGAAGCGCCCGAGCACGAGCCGCGTCGACGCCTCGCGGGACTGCATTTCGAGCGCGTGCTCGCCTGCCGCACGCGGGGCTTCGACCGCGCGAGGTCCGAGGACGTCCTGAACCTCCTGGCGATCACCTTCGCCTCAGCAGAGGCGCCGTCGGGTACGGCCGAGCTCGTCTTCGCGGGCGGGGGCGCGATCCAGCTCGACCTCGAATGTATCGAGGCCCAGATGAAGGACCTGGGTCCCGCCTGGTCGGCCTCGGGCGTGCCGCTGCACGCGGAGACGCCCTGATGGCCGTGCGTCTCGACGCGCGGCAGGCCGATTTCGGGAGCGCGATCAACACGCTGCTCGCGGCGAAACGCGAAAGCGCGGCCGATGTCGACCAGGCCGTCGCGGGCATCATCGCCGAGGTCCGCACGGGGGGCGACGCGGCGCTCGTCGCGCTCACGGCGCGATTCGACGGCCACCGCCCGGCGACGCTCGCGATCGGACCGGCCGAGATCGACGCGGCGATGGCGCGTTGCGACGGCGAGGCGCTCGCCGCGCTCCGCCTCGCCCACGAGCGCGTCACGACGTTCCACGAGGCGCAGCGCCCGGCCGATCACGACGCCTCGGACCGCGAGGGCGTGCGCCTCGGATGGCGATGGACCGCGCTGGAGGCCGCGGGTCTCTATGTGCCGGGCGGAAGCGCAAGCTATCCATCCTCGGTGCTGATGAACGCGGTGCCCGCGAAGGTGGCGGGAGTCCCGCGGCTTGTGATGGTTGTGCCGACGCCGAAAGGCGAGCTGAACCCGCTCGTCCTCGCGGCCGCGCGGATCGCGGGGGTCGACGAGGTCTATCGCGTCGGGGGCGCCCAGGCGGTCGCAGCTCTCGCCTACGGCACGGAGACGATCGCGCCCGTCGCGAAGATCGTGGGACCGGGGAACGCCTACGTGGCGGCCGCGAAGCGGCGCGTCTTCGGCCAGGTCGGGATCGACATGATCGCGGGCCCCTCCGAGGTCCTGATCCTCGCGGACGCAACCGCGAACCCGGCCTGGATCGCGGCCGATCTCCTGGCTCAGGCCGAGCACGACGCGGCCGCGCAGGCGATCCTCGTCACGGACGCGCCCGCGCTCGCGGACGCCGTGGAGCGCGAGGTCGAGGCGCAGCTCGCCGCCTTGCCGCGGGTCGCGATCGCCGGCGCGAGCTGGCGCGACCACGGCGCGGTCATTCTCGTCGCGCGCCTCGCCGATGCGGTGCCGCTCGTCGACCGCATCGCCCCCGAGCATCTCGAGATCGAGGCGGAAGAGGCGGACGCGCTCGCGGGCGCGATCCGCAATGCCGGCGCGATCTTTCTCGGTTCGCATACGCCCGAGGCTATGGGCGACTACGTAGCCGGGCCGAACCATGTCCTGCCGACCGCCCGCTCGGCCCGCTTCTCCTCCGGGCTCGGCGTGCTGGACTTCATGAAGCGCACGACGATCCTGCGCTGCGAGCCGCGGTCGCTCGCGGCGCTCGGCCCCGCCGCCATCGCGCTCGCTCGCGCCGAAGGACTGGAGGGTCACGCGCGGTCGATCGCGGTGCGGCTGTCCTCGTGAGCGACGTCGGTCCGAATGCGAAGCGCCTCGTCGCGGTCACCATCGACGAGGCCTCGATCGGGCGGGGCAACCCGGACCAGGAGCACGAGCGGGCGATCGCGATCTACGACATCCTGGAGCAGAACTCCTTCGCTGTCCCCGAGCATCCGGCCGGGCCCTACCGGCTCCATCTCGGGCTGGTCGAGAACAGGCTCGCTTTCGAGATCAGCACGGCCGACGGGGCGGGGCGCATGACCCATTACCTGTCGCTGACGCCGCTCCGACGGGTCATCAAGGATTACGAGCTCATCTGCCGGAGCTATTACGAGGCGATCAAGACGGCCTCGCCCACGCAGATCGAAGCCATCGACATGGGCCGGCGCGGCGTCCACAACGAAGCGTCCGAGCTCCTGATGCAGCGGCTCGACGGCAAGGTGACCGTCGATTTCGACACGGCGCGCCGCCTGTTCACCCTGATTTTCGCCCTGCACTGGCGAGGCTGAGCCGATGACGGACGTCCCGGGCGGCTCGCCGAAGCCGGGACGCCGCGTGCAATCCGTTCTCTTCGTGTGCGGGATGAACTCGATCCGCTCGCCGATGGCCGAGGCATTGGCGCGCCATTATTTCGGCAAGTCCGTCTACGTTCAGTCCGCGGGCGTGCGCAAAGGCGAGCGCGACCCCTTCGCCATCGCGGCGCTCGACGAGATCGGCGTCGACGGGTCGAAGCACAAGCCCAGGACCCTCGAGGAGCTGGAGGAGTGGGAAGGGCTCAACTTCGATCTCATCGTGACGCTCGCGCCGGAGGCGCATCACGCCGCCCTCGACCTCACCCGCACGGTCGCGGCCGATGTTGAGTACTGGCCGACCGTCGATCCGACATTGACCGAGGGCTCGCGTGACAAGGTGCTGGACGCCTATCGCGACCTGCGCGACGGCCTCTCCTTCCGGATCCGGACGAGGCTGAAGGAGTGAGCGCCCTGCCCCGCGTCTCGCCGGCCGCGCCCGACCAGAAGATGCCATCCGGTGAATGGCGGCCGCGTCCCGACCTCCTCGTGCTG
>JAFAPJ010000242.1 GCA_019247255.1 Methylobacteriaceae bacterium
CGAGGGGGCGACCGCGTCTTGGCCAAGTTTGGCGGGGCGAGTTCAGAAAGACCCTTACCGCTGTGTCTTTGATAGTTCAACTCGTGAAGCCCCACGGGCTTCACGAGTTCTGCCTTGACGTCCAGAGGGGCTGTGACCATGATCAGGCGAGTCGTGTCTGGCAAGGATGACGAGCATGTCGGGTTTCACGATCCTCCTCGGTTGGGCGGTCCTCCTGCTGTGGCTAGGTCCCGAGGCGCAGTCGCGACATTATCACCGCCGCCTGAGTTGCTAGCCGAAGACGCGCTGATCCCGCTTTCTGCGCTGCAGCACCAGCTCTTCTGTCCGCGCCAATGCGCGCTGATCCATGTCGAGGGCCTGTGGGCGGAGAACGAGCGGACGGCGGAAGGGCGTATCCTGCACGAACGGGTGGATAGCGGGCACGGCGAGAGCCGGCCGGGCGTGCGGGTGACGCGCGGGCTCGCCCTGCGCTCCTTCGCGCTCGGAGTTGTGGGCAGGGCCGATGCGGTCGAGCTCTCGGGCGACCCGCCGCGTCCGCGCCCGATCGAGTACAAGCGCGGCAAGCCGAAGGCGCACCGGGCGGACGAGGTGCAGCTGTGCGCACAGGCGATCTGCCTCGAGGAGATGTTCGGCGTCCCCGTGCCGGAAGGTGCGCTGTTCTACGGCGAGACGCGGCGGCGCCAGCCCACCCTCTTCGACGCGGAGCTGCGGCGCCTCACGGCGGAGACGGCCGCGGCGGCGCGCGCCATGATCGCGGAGGGCCGCAGCCCGCCGCCGGTCCGGACGCCCGCCTGCCGGCGCTGCTCGCTCGAGGCTCTCTGCCAGCCGGGCCGGCTCGAGAAACCGCCGCGCGTCGCGCGCTGGCTCTCGGCGCAGATCGAGGGTTGAGCGCCGGGCCCGATGCGCCGGATGCTGAACACGATCTACGTGACGAGCGAGGATGCCTGGCTGCGCAAGGACGGGCAGAACCTCGTCGTCGAGGTGGAGGGTGCCGAGCGCGGCCGGGCGCCGCTGCACCTGCTGGACGGGGTCGTGAGCTTCGGGCGGGCCGGCGTTTCGCCGGCGCTCCTCGCTGCCTGCGCCGAGGCCGGCATCACGGTCTCTCATCTGGAGCCGAACGGCCGCTTTCTGGCCCGGGTCGAGGGGCAGCGCAGCGGGAACGTGCTGCTCCGGCGCACCCAATACCGCATCGCCGACGATCCCGCCCGGCGCGCCGTGATCGTGCGCGGGATCGTGGCCGCGAAGGCCGCGAACCAGCGGGCGGTCGTCCGTCGGGCGCTGCGCGACCACGGCGACAACCTGGACGACGTCGCGCGGGCGGCGCTGGAGGAGACGGAGCGCCGGCTGACCGACGCCGCCCGGCGCACGATCGCCGCCCCAGACGTCGACGCGCTGCGGGGCGTCGAAGGCGAGGCCGCGCACGTCTATTTCGCCGTCTTTCCGCATCTCGTGCGGGTCGACGATCCCGCCTTCGTATTCGGAGGCCGCTCGCGCCGACCTCCGCTCGACCGCGTGAACGCGCTTCTCTCCTTCCTTTACGCGATGCTCGGCCACGATTGCCGCTCGGCCCTCGAAGGGCACGGGCTCGATCCGCAGGTCGGTTTCCTCCACGCTGATCGGCCGGGCCGCGCGGGCCTCGCGCTCGACCTGATGGAGGAGCTGCGCCCCGTCCTCGCCGACCGGCTCGCGCTCTCCCTCATCAACCGACGCCAGGTGCAGGCGGACGATTTCACCCTCGAGGAGGCGGGCGGCGTCCGACTGACGGATGACGCGCGCAAGCGCGTCCTCGTCGCCTGGCAGGAGCGCAAACGCGACGAGCTGCGCCACCCCTTCCTCGACGAGACGCTTCCGCTCGGCCTCGTGTCCCATGCCCAGGCGCAGCTTCTCGCACGACACCTGCGCGGCGACCTCGACGGCTACCCCGCCTTTATCTGGAAGTGAGACCGCGCCAGTGTTGATGCTCGTCGCCTACGACGTGAACACGGAAACGCCCGCCGGCCGGACGCGCCTGCGCCGGGTCGCGCGGGCCTGCCTCGACCTTGGGCAGCGCGTGCAGAACTCCGTCTTTGAATGCGAGGTCGAGCCGGCCCAATGGACGGCCTTGCGCGCCCGCCTCGTCGGGCTCATCGACCCCGAGCGCGATTCCCTGCGCTTCTATCGCCTGGGCGCCGAAGGCCACCGGCGGGTCGAGCATGTCGGCGCGAAGCCCGCGCTCGACCTGGACGGTCCCCTCGTATTCTGACCGTGCGCGAATCGCGAGCGCCCAGGGGCGACGAGCCCAGTTCGCGGCGTCCTCAAGCTGTTGAAACCGCGCAGGATGACGGCCTCTCGGGCCCGCCGAGAACGGCTGCTCGACCGCCAGCCGGCGACGTTCGCGCAACCGACCTGTTTTCGTCAAAAAGTCTCGTCTGTTAGGAACAAGCCGTCGCCCTCTCACGGGGGCGCGGATCGAAACAAGTGCCGGGCGTAGGACACCGAGCTGACCGGAGTCGCCCTCTCACGGGGGCGCGGATCGAAACCTGGGCATAGCGCCACTTCGCGAGCTCGTCCGCGTCGCCCTCTCACGGGGGCGCGGATCGAAACGATCACACCGTGCTCTCGCCATTCATGGGCATCGGGTCGGGTCGCCCTCTCACGGGGGCGCGGATCGAAACGATCAGGT
>JAFAPJ010000295.1 GCA_019247255.1 Methylobacteriaceae bacterium
GCAGCACGTCGAAGCCGCGATAAATGAGCCGCTTGCCGTCGAACGGCATGTCGCCGCCCTTCGGCATGCGGGGGTCGGCCATGGCCGCCTGGCTGCCCGAATCCCGTGCCGCCCGCGACGGCCACTCGATCCAGGAGAACACGACGACCTCGCCTTCCTGCGCTTGCACGGCGCGCTTGAAGTCGGTCGCCTTGCCGTCCGGCACGTCGTCGCCCCAGCATTCCACGACGCGGGTGGCCCCGTGAGCGAGAAACACCGACGCCACGTCGGCCGAGAACGCCCTATGAGCTTCCTTGTTGGCGGCCGGCACGGCCGCCACGAACCCGTCGACGTAAGACATGGCGATCTCCTGGAGCAGTGAGAGATCAGGCCGCGGCCTGGTCGGTTGCGCCGGACATCGCGTCCTGCAAGGCGGCGAGGTCCATCCACATTACTTCCCAGACGTGACCGTCCGGATCCTCGAAGGAGCGGCCGTACATGAAGCCGTGATCCTGCGCAGGGCTCGGATCGACGCTGCCGCCGGCGCCGCCCGCTCGCGCCAGAACATCGTCCACCTCGGCGCGGCTGTCTGACGAGACGCAGAGCAGGACCTCGCAGGCCGCCCGCGCGTCCGCGATCGGCTTGGGTGTGAACTGCCTGAACTTGTCGTGGGTGAGCAGCATCACGTGGATCGTGTCGGAGAGCACCATGCAGGCCGCGGTCGCGTCCGTGAACTGCTCGTTCTTCGACGCTCCGATCACCTCGTAGAAACGAACCGCTCGCGGCAGGTCGGCCACCGGGAGGTTGACGAAGATCATCTTGGCCATGAGCATCTCTCCCTGAATATTTGAATCAGATCTGCGGGGTCAGGTGGGTCGCGGCGAGGCCGCTCCCGTCCATCATCATCGGGACGGAATGGTGCTCGTGGACGATGCGCCAGTCGTCGCCGGCCTTGGCGAGGCAGTAGCTCGACCGGTACCAGAGCTCGATCTCTTCGCCGTCCTTCTTGGTACCGCGCATGTGGCTCAGGCCCCAGGCGGCCGCGAGACCGGCGGCGACACGGATTGCCGGATCGCGCATCTCGACGGTCACCGGGCCGTCCCAGGTGGCGAGCCACGCGCGCACGCCTTCGGCGTCGTGGGCCGCGCTGCCCACGAAGGCGAGCGGGGGTTGCAGGTCGTAGGAGACGGCGGTCTCGGCGAGAGCGGCGAGAAACGAACTCACGTCGCCGACCGCCAGCGCGGCATTGCGCGCCGTAATCACCGTGTGGACCCCGTCGATCTCGTGCTCCATCGCCTGCTCCCGTCACCGTTTGCGAGGCATCGCACATCGCGTTATGATTAGCAATCATGAAGTTAGAAAAAATAACTTTTGGGGGTGAGCCGGCCTGGAAGCGGCTCTACGATGATGCCTGCGGGACGGCGCACGCCCTCGATCTCGCGGGCGAGCGCTGGGCGCTGCTCGTCATCCGCGAGCTGCTGCTCGGGCCGAAGCGTTTCTCGGACCTCAAGGCCGATCTCCCCGGCATCAGCGCCAACGTCCTGACGCAGCGGTTGGAGGGGCTGGAGCAGGTCGGTGTCTTGGTTCGCCGCCGCCTGCCGCCGCCCGCCTCCGCCTGGGTCTACGAGCTCACGCCGTGGGGCTACGAGAGCGAGCCGATCTTCCAGGCGCTCGGGCGCTGGGCCACCCGCTCGCCGCTCCACGACCCGACCCTGCCGATCAGCCCGGTCTCGGTGCTCCTGTCCTTCCGGACGATGCTCGACCCGTCGCGGGCCGCCGGGCTCGAGGCGCTGATCGCGCTGCGGCTCGGGCGCGAGAGCTACGAGCTCCGCCTCGCGGGCGGCCGGCTCGAGGTCGAGCGAGGGCCGGGGCAGGGGGCCGACCTGTCGCTCGCCGGAGAGGCCAGGACGGTCGCGGGGCTCGTCTATGGGGGGCTCATCGCCGAGGACCTGGAGGCGGCGGGCGCGCTCCGAGTGGATGGAGACCGCGGGCTCCTGGCGCGCTTCGTCACACTCTTTCCGCTCCCCCCGAAAGCGACGCCCTCGGCCGGTCTTCCCCGGGACGGTGGATGACGCGGCCGGGATCCGGCCCGGCAGTTCCGTCGAGGCGGGGAAGTTCTTAAGACGCGAGGCCGTCCCGGACCTTCTCATGCCGACCGACCTCGACATCGCCCGCGCCGCAACCCTCCAGCCGATCGGCGCCGTCGCCGCGAAGGCCGGCATCCCGGACGAGGCGCTGCACCCGTACGGTCGCCATATCGCGAAGCTCGACGGCACCTGGCTCGCCTCGCTCGGCGAGCGGCCGCGCGGCAAGCTCGTTCTCGTGACCGCGATCAGCCCGACGCCGGCCGGCGAGGGCAAGACCACGACGACGGTCGGGCTCGGGGACGCGCTGAACCGGATTGGCGCGAAGACGATGATCTGCCTGCGGGAGCCCTCGCTGGGGCCCTGCTTCGGGCAGAAGGGCGGCGCGACGGGGGGCGGCCGTGCCCAGGTCGCCCCGATGGAGGCGATCAACCTCCATTTCACCGGGGACTTCCACGCGATCGGGGCGGCGAACAACCTGCTCGCCGCGATGCTCGACAACCACGTCTACTGGGGGAACGCGCTCGGGATCGACGCCCGGCGGATCGCGCTGCGCCGTGTCCTCGACGTCAACGACCGGGCGCTCCGGCAGACGGTCGCGGGGCTCGGCGGGCCGGGCAACGGCTTTCCGCGCGAGGACGGGTTCGACATAACGGTCGCGTCCGAGGTGATGGCGGTGTTCTGCCTCGCGCGCGACCTCGCCGACATGGAGGCGCGGCTCGCCCGGATGGTCGTGGCGACGACCCGCGAGCGCAGGGCGATCACGGCGGCCGACCTCAAAGCCGCGGGCGCGATGAGCGTCCTCCTCAAGGACGCGATCCAACCGAACCTCGTCCAGACGCTCGACGGCTCGCCCGCGCTGATCCATGGCGGACCGTTCGCCAACATCGCCCATGGCTGCAACTCGGTCATCGCGACCGAGGCCGGGCTGCGGCTTGCAGATTACGTCGTGACCGAGGCCGGGTTCGGCGCCGATCTCGGGGCCGAGAAGTTCCTCGACATCAAGTGCCGGCAGGCGGGCCTCGCGCCGGCCGCCTGCGTGGTGGTCGCGACAATTCGAGCGCTCAAGATGCATGGCGGCGTCCCGAAGGGCGACCTCGCCCGCGAGGATGTCGGGGCGCTCGAGCGCGGCTTCGCCAATCTCGAGCGGCACGTCACCAACATGCGGGGCTACGGGCTCCCGGTCGTTGTCGCGATCAACCATTTCGCGACCGACACGGAGGCGGAGCATGCACGGCTGCGGTCGCTCGCGGCCGAGCGGCTCGGCGTCGACGCCATCCTGTGCCGGCATTGGGCGGAAGGCGGCGCGGGCGCGACCGATCTCGCGCGCGCGGTCGTCGCCCTGTGCGAAGCGCCGAGCGACTTCCGGCTGCTCTACCCGGACGACATGCCGCTCGCGGAGAAGATCCGGACCGTCGCGACGCGTCTCTACGGGGCGAAGGGCATCATGGTGGAGGGGCGCGCCGGAGCGCGGCTCAACGAGATCGAGGCCGCGGGATTCGGGCACCTGCCGGTCTGCATCGCCAAGACCCAGTATTCCTTCTCGACGGACCCGACCGTGATGGGGGCCCCCTCCGGCCACGAAATCCCGGTCCGCGAGGTCCGGCTCTCGGCCGGCGCCGGCTTCGTGGTCGCGATCTGCGGGGAGATCATGACGATGCCGGGCCTGCCGCGCGTCCCCGCCGCCGAAGGCATGCATCTCGACCAGGACGGGCTCGTCCAGGGGCTGTCTTAACGCCCGTCGCGGGCTCGGACGTCGCGCAGGCGCGATCCCGCCTTAGCGATAGGTCGAGCTCTCCCGTGCGCCGATTGTCCCGAGCGTCGGCCGCGGGAGCTCGGTCAGCACGAGATGCGCCCGGCCGCCGCGCCCGCCGTCGATCATCAGGAGGCGGACGACGTCGCCGAGGGCCTCGAGCGCGCGGAAGGCCGCGGGCCCGGACCCTGCATCGACCGCCGCGAAGCCGAGCTCGCCCGCGAGCCCGGCGACGATCGCCTTGGCGTTGGCATCCTGGCCGGCCAGGAAGGTCTGCGCTCCCGCCGCGCGAAGCGCCGACGGGTCGGTGTCGAAGCCTTCCATCGCGACCGTGTTGAAGGCCTTCACGACCCGCGCCCGCGGCGCGTTCTCCTGCAGCCGCTCCGCGATCGCGCGCCCGAACCAGGCGCCCGAGCGCGCCTCCTCGGCGTAATCGCGGTTGTTGAGATCGAGCACGACCTTGCCGTCGAGGCGCGTCGGGTCCTCGAGCACGGCCCTCGGGTCAGGGTCGCGCATCGTCCAGACGAGCACGTCCCCGAAAGACGCGGCGTCGTCAATGGAGCCGGCGCTCGCGCCGGACGCGCCGGC
>JAFAPJ010000326.1 GCA_019247255.1 Methylobacteriaceae bacterium
GCTGCACGGCGCGCGCACGCGCCTTCTTCGACAGCGTCACCGCGAGCATCTCGATCAGGATGCGATAGACGTTGTTCTCGGCCTGCTGTTCGGTCAGCCCGAGCGAGTTCACCTGCACGCCGTAGCGCTGGCAGATCTCCTCCCACAGCTCGCAGAACGCGCGCATCTTGCACAGCTCGGTGACGAAGCGCAGGCCCGCATTGACGAAGAACGAGATGCGGCCGACGACCTCTCCGAACGCCGCCTGCTGGACCTGTCCGGACGCTTTCACGGTGTCGAGCACCGCGATGGCAGTCGCCAGCGCAAATGCCAGCTCCTGCACCGGCGTCGCGCCCGCTTCCTGCAGATGATACGAACACACGTTCATCGGGTTCCACTTCGGAAGGTCCCGCGTGGTGAACAGCACGACGTCCTTCGTCAGCCGCATGGAGGGCGCGGGCGGGAACACGTAGGTGCCGCGCGAGAGATACTCCTTGATGATGTCGTTCTGCGTCGTCCCCTGCAGCAGACGTCGATCGGCGCCCTGCTCCTCCGCGGCCGCGACGTAGAGCGCCAGCAGCCAGGCGGCCGGTGCGTTGATCGTCATCGACGTGTTCATCTCCGCCATCGGGATGCCATCGAAGAGCGTGCGCATGTCGCCGAGATGCGCGATCGATACGCCGACCTTGCCGACCTCGCCGCGGGACAATTCATGATCAGGATCGTAGCCCGTCTGGGTGGGCAGATCGAACGCGATGGACAGGCCGGTCTGCCCCTTGGCCAGGTTGCTCCGGTAGAGGGCGTTCGACTCCGCCGCCGTCGAATGCCCGGCATAGGTCCGGAATAGCCAAGGCTTGTCCTGCCGACCCGCGGATCCCGTCATGTCGTCCATCTCCTCACTTGCCCGGACCGTAACGCGCGAGCCTCGGCGCGTCACCCGACGACCATTTTCGACCAGCCCTGTCGATCGGCCGCCTCCTCGCGCGTCATAGGGTCGAGCACGGGTTCCGTTCGTGCTTGGATGAGAATGGGAAGGGGACCGACGATGCAATACGCGCTGATCATCTACGAGCACCCGCAGGATACCGCCCGGCGGGAGGACCCGGCCGAAGCTGGACCGTACTGGGCGGGCTGGATGGCCTACAGCCAGGCGATCGGCGAGGCCGGCATCGTGGTCGGCGGAGCGGCGCTTCAGCCGTCCGGAACCGCCACGACCGTCCGGGCCGGCGGGCCGGCCCGCCAGGTCCAGGACGGGCCCTATGCCGACACCAAGGAGCAGCTCGGCGGCTTCTTCCTCATCGAGGTGCCTGACCTCGACGCCGCGCTCGGCTGGGCCGCGCGTGCGCCGAACGGCGTCATCGAGGTCCGGCCGGTTCTCCAGCGCGAGACGCCGGCGGCCGCGTGATCGCGGCGGAGGACGACACCGCCGGGTTCGAGGCACGGCGGGTTGCCGAACGGGCGGCACGCACGTCCTACGGCCGGCTTGTCGCGTTCCTTGCGGCCCGGACCCGCGACGTCGCTGCCGCGGAGGATGCCCTGGCCGACGCGTTCGCGGCCGCGCTCCGAACCTGGCCGGACAATGGGGTGCCTCACGCCCCGGAAGCCTGGCTCCTGACGGTTGCGCGCCGTCAGCTCACGGACGGGGCGCGTCGGCGCCGCGTCCGTGACGCCGGGGCCGCGACCCTTCAACTCGTGGCCGAGGAGGCCGAGGCCGCCATGAACCGCGAGACGGGCGCTGTTCCCGACGAGCGGCTGAACCTCCTCTTCGTCTGCGCGCATCCGGCGATCGACCCGTCGATCCGCACGCCCCTCATGCTGCAATCCGTGCTCGGGCTGGACGCGGCCCGGATCGCTTCCGCCTTGCTTGTGAAGCCGACCGCCATGGCGCAGCGGCTCGTTCGAGCGAAAGCCAAGATCCGCGACGCGGGGATCCCGTTCGCGCAGCCGGAACGGTCGGAGCTTCCGGGCCGCGTCGCCTGCGTCTTGGAGGCCATCTATGCAGCCTACGGCGCGGGCTGGGAGGATGTCGCGGGGGCCGATCCGTCGCGGCGCGGCCTGACCGAGGAGGCGATCCATCTGGCTCGGGTCGCGTGCGAGCTCCTGCCGGGCGAGGCGGAGGCCTGGGGCCTCCTCGCGCTCATGCTGTTCTGCGAGGCGCGCCGACCCGCGCGACGGGACACGGAAGGGCGGTTCGTGCCGCTCTCCGAGCAGGACCCTTCGCTCTGGTCGGCGCCGCTCATCACGCGGGCCGAAGAGGCGCTCGGCCGCGCGGCCGATCTCGCGCGGCCAGGACCTTTCCAGCTCGAGGCCGCGATACAATCCGCGCATGCCGAGCGGGCGCGCGGCCGCCCCGTGCCCTGGAACGCGATCGCCCGGCTGTACGGGGCCCTCGTCGGGCTCGGCGGAGGTGTCGGCGCGACCATCGCCCACGCGGCCGCAACCGCCGAGGCCGGCGACCCTGCCTCGGGCCTCGCCATCCTGGACGCCATCCAGCCGGGGGCCGCGGCCGCGTACCAGCCCTATTGGGCGTGCCGGGCCCACCTTCTCACCCGGCTCGGGCGGGACGCGGACGAAGCGTACGGGCGCGCCGTCGGGCTTGCGGAAGACCCGGCGGTCCGAGCCTACCTCCTCGCGAAGCGAGCTCTGGCCTAGCTGGTCCTCTCGCAGGTCATGCCGCTCCGGACGACGCCCGGTCCGGGACGCCGACGACAGTTCTATGGCGCAGCGCAGCGTGATCTCGGATAAGAGCGGGAAAGACCACAGGGAGCTCGCATGGCGACCGTCACCCAGCTCCGGCCCGCGACCGGGCCGAAGGACCTCTACGAAATCGGCGAGATACCTCCGCTCGGGCACGTGCCCGAGCGAATGTATGCTTGGGCGATCCGCAAGGAGCGTCATGGCCCGCCCGAACAGTCGATGCAGGTCGAGGTCGTACCGACCTGGACGATCGGCGACGACGAAGTGCTCGTCCTCGTGATGGCGGCCGGGGTCAACTACAACGGCATCTGGGCGGCGCTCGGCCAGCCGATCTCCCCTCTCGACGGGCACAAGCAACCCTTCCACGTCGCGGGCTCGGACGCCTCCGGGATCGTCTGGGCGATCGGCTCGAAGGTGCGGCGCTGGAAGGTCGGCGATGAGGTCGTGGTGCATTGCAACCAGGACGACGGCGACGACGAGGAATGCAATGGCGGCGACCCGATGCTGTCGCCCTCCCAGCGTATCTGGGGCTACGAGACCCCGGACGGCTCCTTCGGGCAATTCTGCCGGGTGCAGTCGCGCCAGCTCATGCCCCGGCCGCGGCATCTGACCTGGGAGGAAAGCGCCTGCTACACGCTGACGCTCGCGACCGCCTACCGGATGCTGTTCGGCCATCAGGGTCATCGGCTGCAACCGGGACAGCACGTCCTCGTCTGGGGCGCGTCCGGCGGCCTCGGCGTCTTCGGCATCCAGCTCTGCGCGGCCGCCGGCGCCCACGCGATCGGGGTCATCTCGGACCCGACGAAAACCGATTACGTGATCGGGCTCGGCGCGAAAGGCGTCATCAACCGCAAGGACTTCTCCTGCTGGGGGCAGCTGCCGACCGTGAACTCGCCCGAGTTCAACGACTGGACCAAGGAGGCGAGGCGCTTCGGCAAGGCCATCTGGGACATCACCGGCAAGAAGGACGTGGACATCGTCTTCGAGCATCCGGGCGAGCAGACTTTTCCGGTCTCGACCCTCGTCGTAAAGCGCGGCGGCATGGTGGTGTTCTGCGCAGGCACGACAGG
>JAFAPJ010000451.1 GCA_019247255.1 Methylobacteriaceae bacterium
CAATCCCGACGTCGCCGCCGCCGGGATCGACCCGATGCAGCACTCCCTCAGCTACGGCGCAGCCGAGCACCGCGTCGGTTGGGTGATCGCGTGAGGCGCAGCGCGACGTGAGCGGGGGGCGCGAGGCTCCGCCCGCCCGCGTGTGAAGCGCTCCGACATGGCCCTCGCGGCCTGCGGCGCGGGCCTGGAGCGGCGTTGCTCAGCTCATGGACGAGGCCCGATGGAGCGCGGCTTCGGTCCGCCTGCGGCGACGGCGTTCCAAAGCATTCCGAGACCGGCTTGCAAACATAGCGCTCGATACGTATAACATTACGATCGAAACGTTGCGGTCGGGCTGTCGTGGCTTCGCCGCCGCCGGTCCGATGCCACGCGTCGGAGGAGCGGACGGACGCCTTGCTGCCGCCCGGCACGGAGCTGGCTCATGCCTCGCATCGCTCACGTCCCTCAGCGCGGGTTCGGCGCTCGCGCGGCTCGGGATGCCGGGGCGGCAAGCCTCGCGGCGACCGTCAGGCATCTCGTCCTTGCCGACGACCGGCGCACGGCAGGCGGGGCGATCCGTCCCGAGGTCCGGCTCGCCCGTTTCTTGCGCGTGCGCGCCTGGATCGCGGCCCGGTTCTCGGTCGAGGCTCGGCGCCCCAGGCCGGCCGCATCCGGGCGCGCCGCCCTCCCGGTCGAGCGCGCGGCGGTGCTCGGGCTCTGCTCAGGCGCGGCCGAGGGCATCCCGGGCTGGCTGCAGATCAAGATGGAGCGCCAAGGGGATCGGTCGGCGGTGCTCGATCGACCGGACGACCCCGGCCGGCGCCGCGCGTCATTCGCTGGGCCCAGCGGAGGAGAAGGACCATGAAGCACCACCTGATCCCGTGGCTTGTCGCGGGAGGCCTGATCGCCGGGGCGCCCGCCCACGCGGCCGATCCACCCGTCATGGTGGCCGGCATCGATACCAAGTTCTGGTTCGACGACGCGGGCGGCCGCGTGTCCCGCCCCGACACCGGCGATCTCGTTCAGTTCTACGACGTATCCGACGGGGCGCGTCCGCGCCTGATCGGCGCGCTCCCGCTCACGAACTCGGTCGTGGGTCCGCCGACGAACCTCGCCGTCGCACCGGACGGGCGGCTCGCCCTCGTCGCGAGCTCCATCGTGACCGAGAAGGGCGCGGACGGCGTCTGGTCGTCGAAGCCCGACAATCGGCTCTGGGTGGTCGCGCTCGGCGAAGGAACGCCAAGGCTCGCCGCGACGCTGACCGTCGGCGCCCAGCCCTCAGGCATCGCGATCAGTCCCGACGGGCGCACCGCCCTCGTGGCGAACCGGGCCGGCAAGTCGATCTCCGTCCTGTCCATCCAGGGTCCGGACGTCAGCGTGACGGATACGCTGGCCCTCGACGAGGTGCCGGTGTCCGTCGCCTTCCTGCCGGACGGCAAGCGCGCGCTCGTCGCCTCGTTCAGCGGCCACCGCGTTCTGGTCCTCGACGTCGCCGACGGGCACGCTCGGCGCACGAGCCTCGCCCTTCCCGTGGGGCTCTGGCCCTACTCGGTCGCGGTGACCCCGGACGGGCGCCACGGTCTCGTCGGCATCACGGGCAACCAGGCGACCTCGGACGGCAGCCTCGATCCCGTCGTGGTGCTCGATCTCAAGGCCGATCCGCCGCGCACGGTCGATTACGTCACGGCGGGGGACGCGGTGGAAGGGCTGGTCGCCAGCCCCGACGGGCGGCACGCGGCCGCCACCATCCTGCCGGGCAGCCTCGATGCGCCGAAGGGCGCCTGGTATCGGCACGAGGCCGGCAGCGTCGCCCTCCTCACGATCGACGGAAACCGCGTGGCGCTCGCCGGTCGGACGGAGGTCGGGGCCTTCCCGGAGGGCATCGCGTTCTCGCCGGACGGCCGCTTCGTCTACGCGGGCAACTTCGCCTCGAACAGCATCTCGGTGCTGAAGCTCGATGGCGACGGTCTCGTCGACACCCACGCCGACATTCGCCTGCCCGGGCCGCCGGCGGCGCTTCGCATCGGCAGCCAGTAGAGCGCGAGTCTGCGCTCGGCCGGCTCGGGCCCGTCCCGTGTCACGGCGCCGGCTCCTGGCCGCGACGTCGCCGCGGCGCCGCTCAACCGGACTCGGGTCATCGCCCCGTCCGCTCGGGGCGGGCTTCGGAGGGCACGGAGGGGAAAACTTCGGGAAAGCCGCTTGACAACATATCGATCACTACGTAAATGAACGTAGCGTTCGCTACTTCAAGGCGGCGCCGGGCTCAGCCGCCCGGAGCGGCGATCCGAACCTGACGAGAGGATGTCCCCATGCCCCTGCTTCGCGTCACCCACACCAAGGGTGCCTTCACCGAGGCGCAGCGCGACGAGCTCGCCGAGCGCTTCACCCGTGCGATCCTGGTCGGCGAGATCGGCAACGACAATCCGACTGCGCGCTCGGTCGCCTACGTCCAGTTCCTCGAGCTCGATGGCGCCGAGGGCGGCTGGTATGTCGGCGGCAGGCGCGAGCCGAACCCGCCCAAGGGCGGGCGGATGATCTTCGACATCTTCTATCCCGTCGGCGCGGCCGACCAGGCGGCGAAGACTCAGCTCCACCGCGACCTCTCCGAGGCCGTCGGCGACGTGCTCGGGGTCAACGTCACCTTCCCGAACCGTCCGCAGGACTGGATCTTCGTGCACGAGATCCCGGAGGGCAATTGGGGCATCAGCACCCGGACGGTGGGCGTCGAGACCATCCACGCGTTCACGCAGGGCTCGCCGGAGCGGGTCCCCTACCATCAGGCGCTGCTCGCCGCCCAGAAGCGGGAGCGCGACGCCTTCGCTTTCCCGGCCGGCGCGCCCGGCACGGGCCAGCCCTCGCCGCTGCGCGACCTGGACGCGGCCGCTTGAGCTGGCCGCTCGTCACGGCCGTCGCGGCAACCATCGGCCCCAGGACGCGCGCCTGAGGGCCGTGCCCGAGGCCGCTCTTCCCCAGTGCTCGGCCGGCCTCGGCGTATCTCACGGAATGACCCTCGTGCTCGCTTCCCAAGCCCTGACCCGCGGCATCCACCATGTGGGCCTCACGGTCCGCGACCTCGACGAGACCCGCCGCTTCTTCACGGACGCGCTCGGCTTCCGGCAGGTCGGCGAGGATGCCGGATACCCCGCATCCTTCCTGTCGGACGGCACGAGCGTCGTCACGCTGTGGCGGGCCGAAGATCCCGCCCGTGCCGTACCGTTCGACCGCAAGCG
>JAFAPJ010000459.1 GCA_019247255.1 Methylobacteriaceae bacterium
GCTCCCGCCGCAAGCCTTGTCCGTGGCCGAGTACCAGAAATTGAAAGTGGTCGACGTCAGCGTCGAAGGCGCGGAAGTCGTCCGATCCTGGCCAGCGGAAGAACGCACGTTTCTTCAGATGCGACCCGACCCGGACATTGCAGCGCGCATCGACAGCGAGCCGGCCTCCAACTTTCCCGCTGTCCGGGCGCATATCGGTACGGTGCTGACGACGCGCTTCAAGACCGAGTTCGCGTCGCAGGTCTCGCCGATCCTGTCGGGCACCCGGCCGGTCCGCGCGATCGTTCGCTTGAAGCTGTTCGACGTCCCGTCCACCGCGCGCCGCATCTTCGTCGACAACGACGCGAAGATGAGGGCGACGATCGATCTCGTGGACGCGAAGACAGGCGCCCTGGTGGCGTCGTACGAAGGACCTTATCGGAGCCGACGTCTCATCGGCGGCGTGATGACGGGTCTCGCCTTGGCGCTCGATCACTCCGACACAGGACAGGCGCTGATCACGCAATATATGAGCGAGTACCGTGCCTGGCTCGTCGGCGATCGCGCCGTGTAACCCGGCGAAGACCTGCAGCCTGGGCGAACGGCTCAGGCTGCAGGGAAGGCCGTTCGCCGATCAGGCCGCGAGCTGGCGCAGCACGTAGGGCAGGATGCCCCCGTTGCGGAAGTATTCGAGCTCGTCGAGCGTATCGATGCGGCAGACGAGCGGCACCTTCGACACGCGGCCGTCGGCCCCCGTCACCACCATCGTCATCTTCTTGCGGGGCGTGAGCCCCTCGGCGATGCCCTCGATGGTGACGGTTTCGTCGCCCTTGATCCCGAGCGAGGCCCAGGAATCCTCGCCCTCGAAGACGAGCGGCATCACGCCCATCCCGACGAGGTTCGAGCGGTGGATGCGCTCGAAGCTTTCGGCGATGACGGCCCGCACACCCAGAAGGTTCGTGCCCTTCGCGGCCCAGTCGCGGGACGAGCCCGTGCCGTATTCCTTGCCGGCGAGGACGGCGTGCGGAACCCCCTCCTTCTTGTAGCGCATGGCGGCGTCGTAGATCGCCATCTGCTCGCCGCCCGGGTGGTGGAGCGTGTAGCCGCCCTCGACGACGTTCCCCGAGGCGTCGCGGACCATCTGGTTCTTGATGCGGATGTTGGCGAAGGTGCCCCGCATCATGACCTCGTGGTTGCCGCGCCGCGTGCCGTACTGGTTGAAGTCGGCGACCCGGACCTGGTGCTCCTGGAGGTACTTGCCGGCGGGCGAGGAGGCCCGGATGTTGCCGGCGGGCGAGATGTGGTCGGTCGTGATCGAATCCGCGAAGAGCCCGAGGATCCGGGCGTCCCGGATGTCGGTGATCGGCTTCGGCTCCTTCTCCATTCCCTCGAAATAGGGCGGGTTCTGGATGTAGGTGGAGCCGATGTCCCACTCGTAGGTGAGGCCGGTCGAGACCGGGACCTCCTTCCAATGGACGTCGCCCGAGAAGACGTCGGCGTAGCGGGTCTTGAAGAGCTCGCTCGTGATCGTGCGGTCGATGAACTCCTGGACCTCCGCCGAGGACGGCCAGATGTCCCGGAGATAGACGGGCTCGCCGTCCGATCCCGTGCCGATCGGGTCCTTGGTGAGGTCGATCGCGAGGGAGCCGGCGAGCGCGTAGGCGACGACGAGCGGCGGCGAGGCGAGATAGTTCGCCCGCACGTCCGGATTGACCCGGCCCTCGAAATTGCGGTTGCCCGAGAGCACCGCCGCGACCACGAGGTCGTTGTCGTTGACGGCCTTGGAAACGTTCTCCGGCAGCGGGCCCGAATTGCCGATGCAGGTTGTGCAGCCGAAGCCGACGAGATTGAAGCCGAGCTTGTCGAGGCAGTCCTGGAGCCCCGCCTTCTCGAAATAGGCCTCGACCACCTGAGAGCCCGGCGCCAGCGAGGTCTTCACCCAGGGCTTCGTGCGCAGCCCCTTCGCGACGGCGTTGCGGGCGAGGAGCCCCGCCCCGATCATCACGGAGGGGTTCGAGGTGTTGGTGCAGGAGGTGATCGCCGCGATCACGACGTCGCCGTGCCCGAGGTCGAAATTGGCGCCGGTGACCGGGTAACGCTTCCCGAGCTCGCCCGCCTTGCGGAACTCCTTCTCCATCGCGCCCTCGAAGGCCGAGGCCGCGTTCGTCAGCTCGACGCGATCCTGCGGCCGCTTCGGACCGGCCATCGACGGCACGACCTCGCCGAGGTCGAGCTCGAGGGTATCGGTGAAGACAGGGTCCGGAGTGGAGGCGTCGCGCCAGAGCCCCTGCGCCTTCGCGTAGGCTTCGACGAGCGCGACCCGCTCCGGGCTGCGGCTCGTCGTCGTCAGGTAGGCGATCGTCTTCTCGTCGACCGGGAAGAACCCGCAGGTCGCGCCGTATTCGGGCGCCATGTTGCCGATCGTCGCCCGGTCCGCGACCGACATGTCGGCGAGCCCGATCCCGTAGAACTCGACGAACTTGCCGACGACGCCTTTCTTGCGGAGCATCTGGGTGACGGTGAGCACGAGGTCGGTGGCCGTGACGCCCTCCTTGAGGCGGCCCGTCAGCTTGAAGCCGATCACCTCGGGGATCAGCATAGAGACCGGCTGGCCGAGCATCGCGGCTTCCGCCTCGATGCCGCCGACGCCCCAGCCGAGTACGGCAAGGCCATTCACCATCGTCGTATGAGAATCGGTGCCGACGAGCGTGTCCGGATAGGCGAGGTCGATCGGCTCCGCCTCGAACTTCCGGGTCCAGACCGTCTGGGACAGGAACTCGAGGTTGACCTGGTGGCAGATGCCCGTGCCGGGCGGCACGACCGAGAAGTTCTGGAAACCGACCTGGCCCCATTTCAGGAACTTGTAGCGCTCGATATTGCGCTGGTATTCGAGATCGACGTTCTGCGAAAAGGCTTTCGGCGTCCCGAACTCGTCGACGATGACGGAA
>JAFAPJ010000462.1 GCA_019247255.1 Methylobacteriaceae bacterium
ACTCCCGCCAGCGTCAGCGCCGACACCGGCGGCCAGATCGAGTGCGACGGCATCTTCAGGATCTCGTCCAGAATCGCGTCCTGGGCGGTCGTGGCGGGCGTCTCATGGCCACGCTCGAGCAGTCCCTCGCCGCGATCGAGACGGCGGTTGTCGAGCTTGCGGTCGTCCTCGTCCCACATCGGATACGGGCTCGACACGGTCGGGATGACCGCGTAGTTGTACGGTGGCGGCGGAGAGGTGGTCGACCACTCCAGGGTGTCGCCGCCGACCGGGTTTCTGCCCGCTTCCTCACCCCTGAACAGACTCACCGCGAGGTTGACGACGATCAGCAGCAGGCCAAGGGCGAGCACGTAAGCGCCGATCGACTCGATCAGGTTGAGCGCCGACCAGCCGAGACCTGGGGGATAGGTGTAGTTGCGCCTCGGCATCCCGGCGAGGCCGGTCCAGTGCATAGTGAAAAACGTGACGTTGAAGCCGATGAGGATGAGCCAGAAGGCCCAGCGGCCGATGGTCTCGTCCATCATGCGGCCGCTCATCTTCGGGAACCAGGTGTGCAGCGCGCCGAGAACCGCGAGGAGGTTGATGCCGATCAGGGTGTAGTGGAAGTGGGCGACGACGAAATAGGTGTCGTGCAGCTGCAGGTCGGCCGGCACCGAGGCGGTCATTACGCCCGAGACGCCGCCGATGACGAACATCACGATGAAGGCGGCGTAGTAATGGAACGCGCAGGTCGCGACCGGACGGCCGCTCCAGATGGTGGCGATCCAGGCGAACACCGAAACCGCGCTCGGGATCGTGATGACGAACGACGCGTCGCTGAAGAACATGCTGGCGAGGAACGGGATGCCGGTCGCGAACATGTGATGCACCCAGACACCGAAGCCGAGGGCCATGGTCGTGATCGTAGCCAGCACGACGACGGTGTAGCCGACCAGCGGGCGCCGGCAGAAGAAGGGCAGCGAATCCGACACGAGCCCCATCGCCGGCAGAACGACGACATAGACCCAGGGGTGGGCGAACATCCAGAACAGGTGCTGCCACAGCAGCGGGTGCCCGCCGCCGTCCGCCCGGTAGAAGTGCGTGCCGAATTGCCGGTCGGCCCACAAGAGGAAGAAGGCGAGGCTGACCGCCGGCACGGAGAGCAGGTTGCCGACCGAGATCGTCGAAGTGCCCCAGGCGAGGATGGGAACACGGTTGAGCGACATGCCCGGGGCTCGCATGCGCATGAAGGTCACGAGGAAATTCGCCGCGCCGATGGTCGTCGAAATGCCGTTGAAGACCATGCCGAGGGCATAGAAGTCGATGCCGACCCCGGGGCTGTATTCCCTCTGCGCGAAGGGGACGTAGTTGAACCAACCGGCATTGGGCGGCTCCCAGAAAATGAGGCTCGCGTAGATGAACAGCCCGGAGGCGAGGTAGATCCAATAGGAGAACGCGTTCATGCGCGGGAAGGCCATGTCGCGCGCGCCGAGCGCGAGCGGAAACAGGTAGTTGCTGAATCCCGACAACACCGGCAACGCGTAGAGAAAAATCATCGTGATCGCGTGCAGGGTGAAGAAGTCGTCGTACGTCTGCGGCGTCAGCAGAGCCTGATTGGGACGCGCGAGCTGCAGCCGCATGATCAGCGCCTCGATCCCGCCCACGAGAAGGAAGGCAAAGGCGGTGACGAGGTAGCGGATGCCGATCTCCTTGTGGTCGACGGTCGAGATCCATCCGTAGACGCCGGGCTCCGTTTCCCAGATCTCCTCGAGCGAGCGGGCGACCGGCGATTCGTAGTCGGCGCCGACGACGCGAGGGACCCGAGGATAGTCGGCGGCGGTCACGGCGCTCCCCTATCTGAGCGTGAGAAGGAACGAACGTATGCTCGCCAGGTCGGAGCCCGAGATGTCGGGCCGCGGCATCAGCGCCCCCGGCTTCAGATCCTGCGGGTTGGCGATCCACCCGGAGAGAAAGCCGGGATTGTTGGGCAGCGTCCCCGCCGCGATGGTGTTGCGCGACATGAGATGCGTGAGGTCGGGGCCGACGTGACCCATCGCCGTCGTGCCGCGCACGGCGTGGCATGCCCCGCAACGCTCGATGAACAGATCTTCGCCGATCCGCGCCTCGTTCGAGCTGGGCTCGGGCGCGGCTTGCAGCTGCGCCTTGCGCCAGCTTTCGAACTCGTCCGGTCGATCGGCGTAGACGGCGAGGATCATGTGGGCGTGCTGCATGCCGCAATACTGTGCGCACTGCCCGCGATACACGCCTGGATGATCCGCCTCGAACCAGGCGACGTTGGTTTGGCCGGGAATGGTGTCGGTCTTTCCCGCCAACCGCGGAACCCAGAACGAGTGAATGACGTCCGCGGTCTTAAGCGCGAATCGCACCGGCTTGCCGACCGGCACGTGAATCTCGTTGGCGGTGATGAAAATCTGCGAAGGGTCCTTGTTCAGATAAACGAACTCCCACCACCACTGATGGCCTCGCACCTCGATATCCAGTGCGGGCTCCGACGGGGGGTTCGCGACCTTGGCCATCGTCATCGAGTTCCAGCCGACGAATCCGAGGAGGACGAGGGTCGAGACGGCGACCCCGATGGCGATCCACAGCGTGGCGTGGCTGTCGGTGAGCGGAACGTCCTGGATCGGGATGAGGCGCGCCCGCGGCACGGCGCCGAAGAGCACGAGGAGGGCGATGATGACGATCACCGCGAGCGACAGGATCAAAAGGCCCCAGGTCAGCGGCAGGACGAGGCCGTTCCACGCGCCGTCGGCGGCGAGGTAGGTCATCGGCAGGTCCGCCGCGTTGCCCGCGCCCATCGGGTAGGCGGCGAGGACCGAGCTCGTGATCGTCACGGAGAGTCGGCGCATCGGTCACATGCCGTTCGGGGGCTGGCCGTTGCTGAAGGCCTCGGTGAAGCTCCACGGATTGGAGGTCTGCAGGAACTCAGCCGGCACCTGCTGGATCTTCGGAGACGGCGGAGAACGAGATATTGTCCGACCGATGTTCTTGCTTTGCTTCTGCTTGATGCTCTCGACGTAGGCGACCAACTCCCAGATCGTCGATTCGGGAAGCGTTTCACCCCAGGCCGGCATTCCGTTCGGCCGCCCCTGGTAGATGCTCAGGAAGAGGTTCGGGGCGTCCGCGCCATAGATCGTTTGCGGTTCGCTGAGCGACGGCCCCATCCCGCCGCCGCCGTTCGGCGCATGACAGCCGACGCAGTTGAACTGGATGAAATCCTGCATGCCGCGGGTGACCGCCTGCGGATCGTTCGCCAGCGGATTCTGGATGTGCGGGCCGAGCAGCACGTTGCCGGGATGCAGGTCCGACACCGGCACGTGCAGGATCGGATTGGCGGACGCCGACGACGGCGCGACGACGCCCGCGGTCGCCTGGATCTGAGGCAGGCCGTTCTCGCCACGCGGAGACAAGGCG
>JAFAPJ010000469.1 GCA_019247255.1 Methylobacteriaceae bacterium
GACCGCGCGCCCTGGCACGACCCCGCGATGCCGCTCGCCGAGCGACAGAAGCTCGCGGACGGTCGGCCGCTCGCCCCCCGGCTGATGGCCGCCATGGCGCAGCAGGATTGCGGCCAATGCGGGTACAGCTGCGCCGATTACGCGAACGCGCTGTTCCTCAAGGACGAGGCGCGGCTGAACCTCTGCGCGCCGGGGGGCAAGGAGACCTTCCGGGCCCTGAAGACCCTGGCTGAAGAGCTCGCGGGCGCCGCCGCCCCGGTTCCTGCGGCGCCGGCCACGCTGGCTGAGCCCACGGTCCGGCCGCCGGTCGAGCCTGGCCGCTCCCGCGAGCACCCGGTCGGGGCCGTGTTCCTCGGCCGCCGCCGCCTGAACAAGCCGGGCTCGGAGAAGGAGACCTGGCATGTCGAGATCGACCTATCGGGCTCCGGGCTCGGCTACGAGGTCGGCGATTCGCTGGGCGTCCTCCCGATCAATCCGCCCGCGCTCGTCGACGCGGTCATCGCGCAGATCGGCGCCCGGCCGGAGCGCCCGATCGACGGGGTCGCGCTGCGGGAGCGGCTGCTCCGCGACCTCGACCTCGGGCCCGCGCCGGACGCGCTCTTCCAGCTCCTCTCCTACCTGACCGGCGGGGCCCAGCGCGCCAAAGCCCGGGCGCTGAGCCAGGGCGAGGACCCGGACGGCGACGCCGCGCAGCTCGACGTGCTGGGCGCTCTCCACAAGTTCGGCAGCGCCCGGCCCGACGCGGAGGCGTTCCTCGAGGCGCTGCAGCCTCTGCAGCCGCGGCTCTACTCCATCTCCTCCTCGCCCCGGACGAAGCCCGGCCGCGTGACCCTGACGGTCGATTCCGTGCGGTACGCGCTGAACCGCCGCCTGCGCCTCGGCGTCTGCTCGACGCTCTTCGGCGAGCGGATCAACCCGGGCGACCCCGTGCAGGTCTACGTGCAGGCGGCCCACAACTTCGCGCTGCCGCCGGACCCCGCGACGCCGATCGTCATGGTGGGACCGGGCACCGGCGTTGCGCCCTTCCGGGCCTTCCTCGAGGAGCGCGCCGCCACCGGGTCGCCCGGACGCAACTGGCTCTTCTTCGGCCACCAGCGGCGCGGGACCGATTTCCTCTACGAGGAGGAGCTCACGGCCTGGAAGCAATCGGGGCACCTGTCGCGCCTTACCCTCGCCTGGTCGCGCGACGCCGCCGAGAAGATCTACGTCCAGGACCGCATGCGCGAGACCGGCGCCGAGCTCTGGCGCTGGCTCGAGGACGGCGCGCATGTCTACGTCTGCGGTGATGCGAAGCGCATGGCCAGGGACGTGGAGGCGGCGCTCGTCGAGATCGTGGCGCAGCATGGCGGCCGCGGCCAGGACGCCGCGATCGCGCATATCGCCCAGCTGAAGAAGGCCGGACGCTACCAGGCGGACGTGTATTGACCTGCATCCCCCTCCGGCGCCTGCGGGGCCACCTCCCCCGCGAGCGGGGGAGGATCCCGGGCGCGCATCAGGCTCCTCCCCCGCGACAGCGGGGGAGGGGGACCGCCGAAGGCGGTGGAGGGGGCCGGCGCGCGCTCGAGGAAAGCCGCCCATGACGGCCCCCGTCCGCACGACCTGCCCGTATTGCGGGGTCGGCTGCGGTGTTCTGGCGAGCCGGACCGAGACGGGCGAGGTCGCGGTCGCCGGCGACCCCGAGCATCCGGCGAATGCCGGGCGGCTCTGCTCGAAGGGCGCGGCGCTCGGGGAGACGCTCGGCCTCGAGAGCCGCCTCCTCCACCCCATGGTCGGCGGGCGCACGGCCTCCTGGGACGAGGCCCTCGACGCGGTCGCGGACGGCCTTCGACGGGTCGTCGCCGCGCACGGACCCGAGAGCGTGGCGTTGTACCTCTCGGGCCAGCTCCTCACGGAGGATTACTACGTCGCGAACAAGCTCGCGAAAGGCTTCATCGGCACGCCGCATGTCGACACGAATTCGCGGCTCTGCATGGCCTCGTCGGTCGCCGGGCACCGGCGCGCCTTCGGATCCGACACCGTGCCGGGTCTCTACGAGGACCTCGACGAGGCCGACCTCCTGGTCCTCGTCGGCTCGAACGCCGCCTGGTGCCATCCGGTCCTGTTCCGGCGCATGGAGGAGGCGCGGCGTCGGCAGGGCGCGATTATCGTCGCCATCGACCCGCGCCGCACCGCGACCGCGGACGAGGCGGACCTCTTCCTGCCCGTGGCGCCCGGCACGGACGCTGTCCTGT
>JAFAPJ010000045.1 GCA_019247255.1 Methylobacteriaceae bacterium
TCGTCGTAATCGTAGAAGCCAGCGCCGGTCTTCTGGCCGCGACGATCCATCTCGCAGAGCTTGTCGCGCAGGCTCTCACCCTTCGAGGTCTCGCGCGACCAGCCGATGTCGAGCCCGGCGAGGTCGCTCATCGCGAACGGCCCCATCGGCAGGCCGAAATCGTAGAGGACGCGGTCGACGTCCCAGGGCATCGCGCCTTCCTCGACGAGGCGGTTCGCCTCGCGCTGGCGCTCGGCCAGCATGCGGTTGCCCACGAACCCGTAGCAGACGCCGACCAGCACCCCGAGCTTGCCGATGCGCGGCGCGAGCTTCATCGCGGTCGCGACGACCTCCTTGGAGGCATGCTTCGCCCGCACGATCTCGAGGAGCCGCATCACGTTGGCGGGCGAGAAGAAATGCATCCCGATGACGGCTTCGGGCCGGCTCGTGACGGACGCGATCTCGTCGACGTCGAGATAAGAGGTGTTCGAGGCGAGGATCGCGCCCGGCTTCGCGATGCGGTCGAGCTTCGCGAAGGTCTCCTTCTTGAGCTCCATGTTCTCGAAGATGGCCTCGATGACGAGGTCCTGCGTCCCGAGCTCGCCGAGCTCGAGCGACCCCGTGAGGAGCCCCATCCGGGTCTCCACGTCGGCCTGGGTGAGCCGGCCCTTCTTGGCGGTCGCCTCGTAGTTCCTGCGGATGATGCCGAGCCCGCGCTCGAGGTTCTCCGGCTTCGCCTCCACGATCGTCACCGGGATGCCGGCGTTCAGGAAGCTCATGGCGATGCCGCCGCCCATCGTGCCGGCCCCGATGATGCCGACCGATCGGATCGGGAGCGTGGGGGTCGAGTCCGGCAGGTCCGGGACCTTCCGGACCTCGCGCTCGGCGAAGAACACGTAGCGTTGCGCTTTCGACTGCGTGCCGGAGACGAGCCGGAGGAAGATCTCGCGCTCGCGCCGGATGCCTTCGTCGAAGGGCAGGTTCACGGCGGCCTCGATCGCCTCGATGCAGCCCTCGGGCGCCTCGAAGCCCCGGAAGCGCCGCGCGTTCGCCTTGCGGAAGTTCGCGAAGAGCTCGGGCCGCCCGCGGGCGGCCGCGACCTTCTCGTCGAGGTCGCGCACGCGGCGGAGCGGCCGTCCCTCGGCGACGACGCGGCGCGCGAAGGCGAGCGCCGTCTCGGCAAGCGCACCCTCTTCCGCAAGCTCGTCGACGAGCCCGGCCGCGTGGGCGGCCTTCGCGGGGACGTGCTCGCCCGAGGTGATCATCTCGAGCGCGCGCTCGACGCCGACGATCCGGGGCAGCCGCTGCGTCCCGCCGGCGCCCGGGATGATCCCGAGCTTGACCTCGGGCAGGCCCACCTTCGCGGACGGGACCGCGACCCGGTAATGGCAGCCGAGCGCCGTCTCGAGCCCACCGCCCAGCGCGGTGCCGAAGATCGCGGCGACGACCGGCTTCGGGCAGGCCTCGATGAGGTCGACGAGGTCCGGCAGCGGCATCCCGCGCGGCGGCTTGCCGAATTCGGAGATGTCCGCGCCCGCGATGAAGGTGCGGCCCGCGCAGGTGAGGACGACCGCCGTCACGGCCGGGTCCGCGGCGGCGTCCCGGATCGCGGCCGCGATGCCGTCGCGCACCGCCGCCCCGAGCGCGTTCACCGGCGGCGAATCGACGGTCAGCACCGCGATCCCGTCCTCGTGCTTCGCGAGATGTGTGACCTCAGCCGCGTCAGCCATCGTCGGGCTTCTCCCTCCCCGGAGCGTTCGCTCCTTTGCGGGGCGGCTTAAACGCTCGGTCGCGGGTCGGGAAGGGCGACCGGATCGGGTCGCGCGTGCGGCTCGCGCGCGGCGCGCCAGAGGGCGCTGAGCTCCACGAGCTCCGGGGCGGGCTCGGTCTCGTCCCCCGTGAGGAAGAGGCCGAGGCGCCGCGTCGCCTCGCCTGGCCCGAGCCGGCTCGACCAGACGACGAGCGCCGGGCCGAGGAGCAGGCCGAGGATCATCGGCGTCATCCAGAGCGCGTACCAGCCGCCGCCCGCGACCGCGGCGGCGAGGAGCGCGAGCCCGACCACGAGGTTCGTCCGCAGCACGACGACCGCCTCGCGCCAGCCGACGTCACGGTCGGCGCGCGATTGCGACTCCCAGGGCACGACCCGGCCCGCGAAGGTCTGAAGCACGAAGCGCTGGGTCACGAGCGAGAGGAGCGGCATCAGGAGGCTCGAGAAGATCTGTTCCGCGACGGTGCTCGCGAGGAGGCGTGCCGCCCCGCCGGCCTCGCGCCGCTCCCGCGTGCCGAGAAGCGAGCGCAGCACGTTGAGAAGGCGCGGCAGGACGAGGATCGCGAGGCTGAACGCGAGGAGCGCCGCTCCGGCGGGGCCAGGCTCCGTCGCCCCGTAGGCGAGCACGCCCAGCCGGTCGGCGCCGGGATCCGCGAGCACCCTGATCGCGCCGAGGAGCACGAAGGCCCACCAGAGGGGACCCAAAAGGTAGCCGCCGATCCCCATCGCGATGTGGATGCGGCTGCCGTCCGTGAGGCCCGGCATGGGAAAGACCCGCAGGTGCTGCAGGTTGCCCTGGCACCAACGCCGCTCCCGCCCGAGTAGGTCGACGACGTTCGTCGGCATCTCCTCCCAGG
>JAFAPJ010000065.1 GCA_019247255.1 Methylobacteriaceae bacterium
CGCAGGACAGCTTCGAGATCGCGCTCGTGCTCGACAACACCGGCTCGATGGCGTCCGCCTCGAGCTCGGGCGTCTCGAAGCTCAGCGCGCTCAAGACCGCAGCCACGAACTTCGTGAACACGATCTACAACGACGCCACGATGGGCCCCCGCACGAAGATGTCGCTCGTGCCGTTCTCGGCCGCTGTCGCGGTCACGCCGGGAACCTACCGAAACGCCTGGTGGATCGACCAGAGCGCCCGGTCGAGCCTGCACTGGCAGAACGTCTCCAATCCGGCCGGGTCGGGCTTCACGAGCCGCTTCGACATCCTGACGGCCTTGAAAGCGAAGTACGCGAATTGGGATTGGGCGGGCTGCTTCGAGAGCCTGCCGTATCCGCTGAACGTCCAGGACGGGGCGCCGACGCCGTCCAACCTCGACAGCTATTTCGTGCCGATGCTGGCGGTCGACGAATCCGGCAATGGCGGCCAGACCTCGCATACGGGCCCGAATTCGACGACTGTCGTCGCCGTCAACAGCTACATCACGGATTCGAACAGCCTGTCCGGCTGCGGCTCCACGACCGTCGAGCTCGACCGGACGGGCCGGGCCTGCAAGTACCAGTCCCCGCAGGGCGCCACCCAGACGAATTACAGCGGCGTCGTCACGGGGCCGAACATGTTCTGCTCCTCGCGCCCGCTGACCCGGCTCACCTCGGACCGGACCACGCTGCTCTCCGAGATCTCCGCCATGCAGGCGGCCGGTAACACCGACATCCACGAGGGCGTCGCGTGGGGCTGGCGCACGCTCTCCCCGCTGAGCGTCTTCGGGGACGGCGTGCCGTACACGACCCAGGGTGCGAAGAAGATCCTGATCGTCATGACGGACGGCGCCAACACCTGGACCGCCAATCCGAACAACCCGACCCTGAAATCGTACTATTCGGCCTACGGCTATTATCAGAACGTCGACGGCACGACGCCTTCGGGGCGCCTGCCCTCCAACGTCGCGGCTCCGACCTCGGACGCCACGGCCCGCGCCGCGATGGACGCGCTCACGCTCGAGACCTGCCGCAACGCCGCGCAGGCCGGCATCACGATCTACACGATCGGTTTCAGCGTCTCGAGCGATCCGATGGACCAGACCGCGATCAACCTGCTGCGGAGCTGCGCGGGGTCGGCCGATCGCGCCTACCTCGCCTCCGACACGGCCGCGATCTCTTCCGTCTTCGCCGCGATCGCCAAGAATCTCAGCGTATTACGCCTCTCGCAGTGACGGGAGGAGGCCTGATTGTCGCATCCTTGCCTGCCTATTCGAATGAATTGAGCCAATCTTCATTTGTTTCGAGCCATTGCTGCCGACGAAGGCCGGCGCTTGAACCGGGCGGGGACGGACGAGGCGGTTTCACGATGGCGCACGATCGGCAGCGTTTCTGCGATCTCCTGGATCGCATGCGGTCGGATACGCGAGGTAACGTCGCGCTGATCTTCGGCGTGACGGTTCCGGCGCTCGCTTTCGCGGTCGGCGCCGCGCTCGATTATTCCGGCGCGAGCGACCTCAAGTCCCAGCTCCAGCGAGCCACGGACGCGACCATCCTGCAGCTCTGCAAGATGCCGACGACCACGACGAGCTCGCAGCTGCAGCAGGCTGCCGCGACCGCCATGACCGGCTTCATGAACGGCAAGCCGTACCAGATCACGACGGTGTCTCAGACCTCGAGCCCGCGCTACGTCTTGCTTGAGGCGAAATCGAGCTTCGCCACCGCGATCGTCGGAAGCCTGAGCGCCCGCCTGAGGACGCTCGACGTCGACGCGCGGGCGCAGTGCTACGGCGACCAGACCTCGCTCGAGATCGCGCTCGTCCTGGACACCACGGGGTCGATGGCGAATTCGAGCGGCGGGACGTCCAAGATCCAGGCGATGAAGACCGCCGCCACGACCTTCGTGAACTCGATCTTCGATAACGCCCAGCTCGCCGGGAACACGAAGATCGCGCTCGTGCCCTTCGCGGCCTCCGTCGCGGTCGACCCCGCGACCTCTCGCAACGCGAACTGGGTCGATCGCACCGGCAAGGCGTCCTATCACTGGTCTTTCCTGAAGGGCGGCGCGTCCGGGGCGACCGCCATGACGACCGCGGGCGTCAAGAGCCGGCTCGACCTGTTCAGCAACCTCAAGACGATCATCCCGAGCTGGGATTGGGCCGGCTGCTTCGAGAGCCTGCCCTATCCGCTCAACGTGCAGGACGGGCAGCCGACACCCTCGAACCCGGACAGCTATTACGTGCCGATGTTCGCCCCGGACGAGTCCAACGGCGCCGGCGTCACCTATCGTTGGGACAACCAGTTCGGCTGGATCGTCTCGGTCAACAGCTACCTCGACGACAGCTCCTCCTCCTGCCCGACGAGCCCCGTGCCGGACGAGGCGACGAAGACCGGCCAAGCCTGCAAGTACCTGCCGCCGACCAATCCCCAGACCTATGCGAGCGGCCGCTCCGTCGGGCCCAACACCTTCTGCACCTCGCGGCCGCTGACGCGGCTGACCACCAATCGGCAGACCCTTCTCAACGAGATCTCGGCGCTGCAGGCCAACGGCAACACCGATATCCACGAGGGCGTGACCTGGGGCTGGCGCGCCCTGTCTCCGAACAGCGTCTTCGGGGACGGCGCCCCCTACGGCAAGGCGAACAACCAGAAGATCATCGTGCTGATGACGGACGGCACGAACACCTGGACGACCAACACGTCTAATCCGACGCTGAAATCCTACTACTCGGCCTACGGCTACGCGCAGAACCCGGACGGCACGGGGCCGAACGGACGGCTGCCCGCCGCCAACGCCAACCCGGCCGACGACGCAGCGAAGCGCGCCGCGATTGACGCCTTGACGCTCGAAAGCTGCCGGAACGCGGCTGCGAACAACGTGATCATCTACACGATCGGCTTCAGCGTCGCGAGCGATCCGATCGACCAGCAGGGCATCGCGATGCTGAAGACCTGCGCGGGCTCGGCGAACCGCGCCTATGTGGCGACCGATTCCTCGAGCATCGTGCAGGTTTTCAAGCAGATCGCCTCCAGCATCGGCAACCTGCGCCTCACGCAGTGAGTTCGAGCGACGGCTCCAGCCTGGGCGTCGCCGGCGGAGGCGGCTCGGCGCGCAGCCGGTAGATCGGCACGGGATCCGGAATGCCGTCGAGCGCGTGCGCGCCGAGATATTCCGGGTCGCCCCAGAGCCGCTCGACGAAGGCCCGGGACATGAGGAGCGGCTCGTCGAGCAGCTTGTTGAGCCGGGCGATCCGGCTCGCGAGGTTCACGTCGGGCCCGATCACCGTGAAATCGAGCCGCACTCCAGACCCGACATTGCCGTAGGCGGCCTCGCCGTAATGGAGCGAGATGCCGGCCTTGATCCGGGTCGGAAAGCGGTCGTCCTGATTGGCCGCCTCGATGCGCACGAGCCCTCGGACAGCGGCATCGAGCGCCGATTGCGCCGCGCCCCCCGTATCGTCGGCCCGGTCCCGGAAGATCGCGAGAAGCCCGTCGCCCATGTATTTCAGGACCTCGCCGCCCTCCTGCTCGATGGGCGGGACGAGGCAGTCAAAATAGTTGTCGAGGAGCTCGACCGCCTCCTCGGGGCTGAGCTCGGAGGAGAGCCGCGTGTAGCCGCGCATGTCGGCGAACAGGATCGCCGACCGGATCCGGCTGACCTGGCCGCGACGGATAGCGCCGGACAGGATCGCGCGGTGCGGCTCCTCGCCGACATAGATCCGCAGCACGCTGTTGAGGCGCTGGTTGACCGCTCGGATCTCCAAGGCCGCCGCGAGCTTCGGCATGAGGAAACGCAGGATGGCGAGCGCCCGCGCGTCGAACCCGTCCTTCGTGTAGGTCGCGAAGGTGATCCCGTTCTCCGAGCCGTTCGTGAACAGGACCGGGACCACCACATACTGCTTATAGCCGGCCTCCTTCAGGTCCGGGACGACGCCGAAACGCTCGTCGGGCGTCGCATCGACGTCCATCACCAGCCATTCCTTGACCTGGTGCACGTAGTGAAACGGGCTCACGAGATACGCTTCGTCCCGGCTCTCGTGCGGAAAGAGCCGGAAGCTCGAGCCGTTCTCCTTCGTCCAGATCCGGGCGACGCCCGAATACTCGGAGTGCAGG
>JAFAPJ010000239.1 GCA_019247255.1 Methylobacteriaceae bacterium
CGTTCGGCGTGCGCTGGATCGCCCCGATCCTCGCGAGCCTCCATGCGCGCCATCCCCGGCTCGTGGTCGATCTCGGCCTCATCGACCGCGTGGTGGATCCGGTCGAGGAGGGCTGGGACGTGGCGGTGCGGATCGGCGCGATCCGCGACACGCCGCTCGTCGCGCGCCGGCTCGCCGCCTGCCGGACGATCGTGGCGGCGTCCGACGCCTATCTCGCGGCCCGAGGCCGGCCGAGCCGGATAGCGGAGCTCTCCGACCATGACTGCCTCGGCTACACGCTGTCGGCGAGCCTCGGCCCCGAGCGCTGGCATTTCGAGGCCGACGGCAGCGTCGCGGTTTCGGTCTCCGGGCCGGTGCGGGCCTCGAACGGCGACGCGCTGCGGGAAGCCGCGATCGCGGGCCTCGGCCTCGTCTACCAGCCCGTCTTCCTGCTCGCGGACGCGATCCGGGCCGGGCAGCTGCGCCCCCTCGCGCTCGACCGTCCCACGCTCGAGCTGCCCGGCATCTTCGCCCTGTACCCGGCCGGTCGTCGGGCGCCCCCTAAGGTCAGGGCGTTCGTGGAGGCGCTGGCCACGGCGTTGACGCCCGAGCCCTGGGCGGCCGGTGACATCGCGGCCGGGCGTTGAGGCGCAACGCGCCTAACGCGCCGATGCAGGTCGCCGCCGTCCACCGGCTGCGCCGCTCGCCCGGTTCAATCCGGTCCGTTCGCGCTCTAGAACGGACGCGTCGTCCGATCGCCCGAGCTGTGCCCCTGCGCCTCCCACCCGACCCTCCCTCCGCCCCCGGGCGGGTGCGACGGCTCGATCCGGTCCTCGTCGACCGGATCGCGGCCGGCGAGGTCGTGGAGCGGCCGGCCGCCGTCGTGAAGGAGCTCGTCGAGAACGCGCTCGACGCGGGCGCCCGTGCGATCGACGTCACGGTCGAGGCCGGTGGGCGGCGGCTCATCCGGGTCGTCGATGACGGCCACGGCATGAGCGGGGCCGATCTCGACCTGGCGGTCGAGCGCCACGCCTCCTCCAAGATCCCGGACGGCGACCTCGCGAACATCCGCACCCTCGGCTTCCGGGGCGAGGCCCTCCCGTCCATCGGGGCCGTCGCGCATCTCCTCATCGTGTCCCGCCAGAAGCACGCGGCCGCGGGCGCCGAGATCGTCGTCGAAGCCGGCCGGAAGGGCCCGGTCCGCCCGGCCGCGGCCGCGCCTGGCACCCGGATCGAGGTCCTGGACCTCTTCGCCGCGACGCCGGCCCGGCTGAAGTTCCTGAAATCCGATCGGGCCGAAGCGCTCGCGGTCGCCGACGTCGTCCGGCGTCTCGCGCTCGCCCACCCGGCCGTCCGGCTCGCCCTGAAGGGCGACGGGCTCGCGCCGCTCGCCCTGCCGCCGGAGGCGGAGGGCGAGGACGGTTTCCTGGCCCGGGCGGCGAGGCTTCTCGGGGCTGATTTCGCCGTCAATTCCGCCCCGGTCCGGGCGGAGCGGGAAGGCTTCGCGCTCTCGGGCTTCGCCGGGCTCCCGACCTTTCACCGGGGCGCTTCGACCCATGTCCACCTCGTCGTGAACGGCCGGCCGGTGCGGGACAAGCTGCTCCTCGGCGCCGTGCGCGGCGCCTACGCGGACACGCTCCCGGCCGACCGGCACCCCGTTCTCGCGCTCCGGCTCGCCTGCGACCCGGCGATCGTCGACGTGAACGTCCATCCGGCGAAGACGGAGGTGCGGTTCCGCGATCCGGGCCATGTGCGGGCGCTCGTCGTCTCGGCGATCCGCGACGCGCTCGCGGCCGCGGGCCACCGGGCCGCGACGACCGGCGGGGCCCGGACCTTCGCGACCTTCCGGCCGGGTGGCGCCGCGCCGCCGCGCCCTCTCGCCCTGTCCGCGGATCGGGTCGCCGCGCCCTCGCCGCGCTTCCCGGGCTTCGCCGAGGAGGCTCAGGCCCGCTTCGAGGCGCCAGACGGCGGGCCGTCCGGCTCGGCCGGGGCAGACGACGCGCACGAGCCCGGCGGGGCGCTCGGCACCGCGCGCGCGCAGCTGCACGAGACCTACATCGTGGCCCAGACGGCGGACGGGATCGTACTCGTCGACCAGCATGCCGCCCATGAGCGCCTCGTCTACGAGCGGCTGAAGCGCCAGCGCCGCGAGGGGCGGGTCGCCGCGCAGCCGTTGCTCGTGCCGGAAGTGGTCGAGCTCGGAGCGGACGATGCGGCGCGCCTCGTCGAGGCCGCGGGCGAGCTGGCCGAGCTCGGGCTCGCGCTCGAGCCGTTCGGGCCGGGGGCGGTGCTGGTGCGCGAGATGCCGGCGGCGCTCGGCCCGACGGGCGCCCGCGCGCTCGTCGCTGACCTGGCGGACGCGCTGGCGGAGGGCGGCAGCGGGAGCCAGCCGCTCGAGGCGCGGCTCGATGCCATCCTGTCCAGGATGTCCTGCCACGGTTCCGTGCGGGCCGGCCGCCGCCTCACCGCGCCCGAGATGAACGCGCTTCTGCGCGAGATGGAGGCGACGCCGCTCTCCGGCCAGTGCAACCACGGCCGCCCGACCTATGTCGAGCTGAAGCTCTCCGACATCGAGCGGCTGTTCGGCCGCCGGTGAGGGATGTCGTTACCGAATGAAAGCGACTCATTTCCCGAATAAGCGACTCACAAGCGCCATCAGGCTGCGTCGTCTTCCGGTGGTGTCGGCACGGGCGCTCCGGATCGGGTAAGCGTCCCCGATTGAAACGACGAGGCGGCGGCATGGGCGGGGCGGAGACGGTGGGCGAGGTCGAGGAGCCGCAGGGCGAGCTCACGGTGCGGACGATCGCCATGCCGGCCGACACGAACGCGAACGGCGACATTTTCGGCGGCTGGGTGATGTCCCAGATGGACCAGGCGGGCGGGATCGCCGGCGTCGACCGGGCGCAGGGCCGGGTCGTTACGGTGGCGGTCGACGCCATGCAGTTCATCGCCCCCGTGAAGGTCGGCGACGTGCTCTGCGTCTACACCCGCATCCTCAAGGGCGGCCGCACCTCGATGACGATCCGGGTGGAGGCCTGGGCGCGGCGCTTCCGCACGCAGACGCGCGAGAAGGTAACGGTCGCGACCTTCACCTTCGTGGCGATCGACGAGACGGGGCGGCCGCGGCCCGTCCCGACGCTCGCCTGAGGGATCAGGCGCCCTTGCGGAAATAGGGCTCGACCGGGCCTTTGAGCTTGACGGTGATCGGATTGCCGTTGCGGTCGCGGCCCTTGCCGACGCTAAGGCGGACCCAGCCCTCGCTCACGCAATATTCCTCCACATTCGTCTTCTCGACGCCCTTGAAGCGAATGCCGACATCCCGCGCCAGGATCTCCGCGTCGTGAAAGGGGCTGTTCGGGTCCGTGGAGAGGCGGTCGGGCGGGGTGTCGGTCATGAGGGCTCGCGCAGGGCCGGTGAGGGTGGGGTCTTCCCGCCTCTAGAGAACCGGGCCGGCAGCGTCGAGGGCGGCCTCGTCGCGCAGCCAGGACCGGAAGGCCGCGACCTTCGGCCGGTTGGCGGCCTCGGGCCGGGTCACGACGTAATAGGCGAAAGGCGTCGGCCAGGGCCGGTCGAGCGCGACGACCACGCGGCCGCTCGCGATCTCCTCCCCGGCGTAGACGTCGCGCACGAGCGCGATCCCCTGACCGGCGGCGGCGGCCCTGAGCGCCAGGAGGTCGTCGGTGAAGCTCGGGCCGCGCGTCGCCTGCCGCTTCGGCTCGCGCACCCCGCAGGCCCGCAGCCAGAGGGGCCAGTCGGCGCGGTCCGAATCCTGGAGCAGCGGGTAACGCAGGCAATCGGCCGGCTCGCGGATCGGCGGCCCGCCGGCGAGGAGCGCCGGGCTGCAGACGGGCAGCAGCCGGGGCGCGACGAGCGGCTCCGCCACGAGCCCGGGATAGGAGCCGAGCCCGTGCCGGAGCGCGACGTCGATGCCGGTCTCGCGGCGGAGGTCGACGAGGCTCTGGCTCGTCTCGATCCGGAGGTCGATCCCGGGATGACGCTCGGAGAAGCGGCCGAGCCGCGGAACGAGCCAGGTGGCGGCGAACGAGGTCGCGGTCGTGACGGTGAGGGCCTGACGGCTGGCGCCGGCCCCGCGCGAGCCGTCGAAGCCGGCGACCGCCTCCTCCATCTGCTCGAAGGCAGCCGCCAACGGCTCGAAGAGGCGGCGACCCGCCGGCGTCAGCCGAACCTCGCGGTTCAGCCGCTCGAGAAGCGCCGCGCCGAGATGCGTCTCGAGCTGCTTCACCTGCTGGCTCACGGCGCCCGGCGTGACCCCGAGCGCGGCCGCCGCGCCCTTCACGCTCCCGCGCCGGCCGACCGCCACGAAGGCCCGCAGGCCGGTGAGGGGGAGGGGTGCCGTCACCGGGCCAGTTTAGGTGAGCTCACCCGAAGGGCAACAGAAGTGGTTTGCGGGCCGGCGCTCCGGTCGCGATGGTCCGGCATGGCCTCTCCCCCGTCCGACAGCCCGCCCCGCGCCATGAGGGCCGCGGAATGGGCGCTCCTCATCGCCCTCTCGCTTCTCTGGGGTGGCTCGTTCTTCTTCACGGGGCTTGCTGTGCGCGAGCTGCCGCCGCTCACGATCGTGACGCTCCGGGTGGCGCTCGCGGCCCTTCTCCTCCAACTCGCCGTTCTGGCGACCGGCGGGCGGATGCCGCGTGACCTCGCGACCTGGCGCGCCTTCCTGGGCATGGGCTTCCTCAACAACGTGGTGCCGTTCTGCCTCATCGTGTGGGGGCAGACCCGGATCGCGAGCGGCCTCGCCTCCATTCTCAACGCGACGACGCCGCTCTTCGCGGTCCTGGTCGCCCATCTGCTCACCCGCGACGAGAAGATGACGGGCGGGCGTCTCGCGGGCGTCCTCGTCGGGTTCGCGGGCGTCGTCGTGATGATCGGCCCCGCCGCCTTGTCGGGGCTCGGCGGCGACGCCATCCTGCCGGAGCTCGCCGTGCTCGGCGGCGCGCTCTCCTATTCCCTGGCCGGCATCTTCGGTCGCCGCTTCAAGGCGATGGGAGTCGCGCCGATCGCGAGCGCGGCCGGCCAGGTCACGGCCGCGGCGGCGCTCCTCCTGCCGATCATGCTCCTCGTCGACCGGCCCTGGACGCTCGCGCCGCCCGGCGCGGCGACCTGGGGCGCGATCGGCGGCATCGCCTCGCTCTCGACCGCGCTCGCCTACGTGCTTTACTTCCGCATCCTAGCGAGCGCGGGAGCCACGAACCTCATGCTCGTCACCTTCCTGATCCCGGTCAGCGCAATTCTTCTCGGGTCTGTCGCCCTCGGTGAGCGGCTGCGACCGGAGCACCTCCTTGGCATGGCGCTGATCGGTGCGGGGCTGGCGGCGATCGACGGACGCCTTTTCAGGCTCGCGCGGCGCCCGCGCGGCGCGGCGCCGGCCGGCTCCGGGCGATCGTGAGGATCGCGTCGAGGTCGAGCGACGCCTCGAGATGGTCGGCGAGGCGGTCGAGCACCGCCTCGATCCCGGCCTCGTAGGCGAGGGTCGAGGCGGCCCCGAAGCCCGCGAGATAGGCGCGGCGGAAGGCGTCGCCGGCGAAGAGCCCGTGCATGTAGGTGCCGGCGACGCGCCCGTCCGGGCTTGTCGCGCCGTCGGGGCGGCCATCGGCCAGCGTCAGGAAAGGCCGGGCGCGATCCGGACCCTCCGTCCGGCCGAGATGGATCTCGTAGCCCGCCAAGGCCTCGCCGCTCGCGAGATGACGGCCGACCGCCGGCAGCGTCACCTTGTCGGCGGTGAGCACCGTCTCGACCTCGAGGAGGCCGAGGCCCGGGACCGTGCCGGCCGGCCCCTCGATGCCGTCCGGGTCCGCGATCGTCCGGCCGAGCATCTGGTAGCCGCCGCAGAGGCCGAGCACGCGCCCGCCGCGGCGATGGTGGGCGAGGAGGTCGACGTCCCAGCCCTGGGCTCGCAGGAGGGCGAGGTCGCCAATCGTCGATTTCGAGCCCGGCAGGATGGCGAGGTCGGCGTCGCCGGGCAGCGGCTCGCCCGCGCGAACGAGCACGAGCTCCACGTCCGGCTCCTGCCCGAGCGGGTCGAGATCGTCGAAATTCGCGATCCGGGCGAGAACCGGGACCACGATCTTGAGCCGGCGCCCCGTGCCGAGGCCGGAGGGCGGGCGCGCGAGGTCGAGCGCATCCTCCGCGGGCAGCCGGCCCGCCTCGGGAAACCAGGGCACGATCCCGAGCGAGGGCCAGCCCGTGCGGGCGACGATCGCGGCTTCGCCGTCGGCGAAGAGCGCCGGGTCGCCCCGGAACTTGTTGACCAGGAAGGCGCGGATCCGGCGCCTCTCCGCCGGCTCCAGCACGGCATGCGTGCCGACCAGGCTCGCGATCACCCCGCCGCGGTCGATGTCGCCGGCGAGGATGACGGGCAGGTCGGCGGCTTCCGCGAAGCCCATATTGGCGACGTCGCCCGCCCGCAGGTTGATCTCGGCCGGGCTTCCCGCGCCCTCGACGAGCACGAGATCGGCCTCGCCCGCCAGGCGGGCGAAGCTGTCGAGGATCGCGGGCAGGAACTCGCCCTTACGCGTGCCGAACTCGCGGGCCCGCATCGTCCCGACCCGCCGCCCTTGCAGGATGACCTGCGCGCCGGTCTCGCTCTCGGGCTTCAGCAGCAGCGGGTTCATGTGGACGCAGGCCGGAACGCCGGCCGCCCGCGCCTGGAGCGCCTGCGCCCGGCCGATCTCGCCCCCGTCGGGCGTCGCCGCCGCGTTGTTCGACATGTTCTGTGGCTTGAAGGGCCTGACCGCGAGGCCGCGGCGGGCGAAGGCGCGGGCGAGACCGGCGACGAGCGTCGACTTGCCGACATTCGATCCCGTGCCCTGGACCATGACGGCCGGGATCATGGGCGCATGCTCCCGGTCAGCGCCGTCCCGTCTTGCCCGGTCAATATTCGACGCCTTTCTGGGCCTTGATACCCGCCCGGAACGGGTGCTTCACGAGGGTCATCTCGGTCACGAGGTCGGCGACCTCGATGAGCTCGGGCTTCGCGTTGCGGCCCGTGACGACCACGTGCTTGTCCGCGGGCTTCTCGTCCCGGAGGAAGGCCACGACCTCCTCCACGGGCAGGTAATCGTAGCGCAGCACGATGTTCAGCTCGTCGAGGAGCACGAGCCGGTGCCGCTCGTCGCGGATAAGCTCCTTGGCGCGCTCCCAGGCCGCCCGGGCGACCGCGATGTCGCGCGCGCGGTCCTGCGTATCCCAGGTGAAGCCTTCGCCCATGACGTGAAGCGTCACGAGCTCGGGGAAGCGGGCGAGGAGCCTGGCCTCCCCGGTCTCCCAGCTCGGCGCCTTGATGAACTGCACGATGCCGACGGGCCAATCATAGGCGATATGCCGGAACACCATGCCGAGCGCGGCGGTCGTCTTGCCTTTGCCCGCGCCCGTATGGACGATCAGGAGCCCTTTCCCGTCCGTCTTGGCGGCCAGGATCTTGCTCTTCGCCTCCTTGTGCTTGCGCATCTTCTCGGCGTGGCGCGCATTGGGGTCGAGTTCGGTCACGGGCGGCTCTCGGCGGCGATCGGGGAGTCGAGGAAGGGAGCGCCGAGCTCGGCGAGAAGCTCCGTCGCGCGGTTCGCCCGGGGGCGCCACAGCCCGCGGCGGATCGCTTCCGCGAAGCGCTCCGCCGTCTCGCGCAAGGCCGCGGGGTTCGCCTCCGCCATGAAGGCCCGGACGCGCTCGTCCGCGAGATAGCTCGCGAAGAGCTGGTCGAAATGGCGGTCCTTCACGGCATCCGTCGTCGCCGCGAAGCCGAACAGGTAATCGACCGTCGCGGCGATCTCGAAGGCGCCCTTGTAGCCGTGCCGGAGGACGCCCGCGATCCATTTCGGGTTCGCGGCCCGGCCGCGGACGACGCGGGAGATCTCTTCCTCGAGCGTGCGCACCACCGGCGCTTCCGGCCGGGAGGTGTCGATGTGGAGCACCGGGCGCGGCCGGCCCGCGAGCCCTTCCACGCTCGCCGCGAGCCCGCCCATGAACTGGTAGTAATCGTCCGAATCGAGGAGGTCGTGCTCGCGATTGTCCTGCGCCTGCACGACGGCGTCCACCCGGGCGAGCGCGATGCGAAGCCGTTCCCCTGCCGCCTCGCCCTTGCGCCCCGCCCCGTAGGCGAAGCCGCTCCAGGCGAGATAGCCCGTCGCGAGGTCCTGTCGATCCGTCCAGCCGCCCTCGTCGATGAGGGCCTGCAGCCCCGCCCCGTAGGCGCCCGGCATCGATCCGTAGACGCGAGCGCCGGCCTGCCGTCGCGCCGCCTCCCGGTCGTGCCCGGCGCTTTCCAGAACCGCCGCATCGGCCCGGACGCGGGCCGCGATCGGGTTATCCGCCTCCGCCTCGTCGAGCGCCGCGACGGCGCGGACGGCCGAGTCGAAGAGGTCGATCTGGGTCGGGAAGGCATCGCGGAAGAGCCCGGAAACGCGCAGCACGACATCGACGCGCGGGCGGCGGAGCTCGCCGAGGCTCATGACCTGGAAACCCGTGACCCGGCCGGAGCCGGGCTCCCAGACGGGGCGCACGCCGATGAGGGCGAGCGCCTGCGCGACGTCGTCGCCGCCGGTCCGCATGTTCGCGGTGCCCCAGCAGGAAAGCGCGAGGGTGCGCGGCCAGTCGCCCTCCTCCTGGACGTAGCGCTCGACGAGGCGCTCGGCCGCCTCGCGGCCGGTCCGCCAGGCGACCTCGCTCGGCACCGCCCGCACGTCGACCGCGAAGAAGTTGCGGCCCGTCGGCAGCACGTCCGGCCGGCCGCGGGTCGGCGCGCCGGAGGGGCCGGACGGCACGAAGCGCCCGTCGAGCCCGGCCAGGACCGCCTCGATCTCAGCCTCGGGCGAACGCAGGATCGCCGGCCGAAGCTCGCTCTCGATCCAGGCGAGCACCGCGCGGGTCCGGGTCCAGCCGGGCTCGGGCGCGATCCGCCCGGCCACGAGCTCCTCGGCCAGGCGCTCGATCCGCTCGACCGTGTCGCCGAGATGGCGCCAGGGCGCGTCCGAGAGCCGGACAAGCGCCGGCGGGAAGGGGCCGGGATAGGGCCTGGCGAGGTCGCGCGTCAGGGGATCACAGGATCCAAGGTCGAGATCCGCCGCGAGCGCCCGGTGCAGGGAGGCATCGGCGGGGCGCAGCTCGGAGCGGGGCAGGCGCGCAACCGCCGCGAGCAGCGCGTCGAGCCGCGCCGGATCGGGCGCGCGGCCGAGCACGTGCAGCCCGTCGCGGATCTGCATCTCCTTCAGGTCGCAGAGATGCGCGTCGAGCCGGCGCAGGAGCTCGTCGCCGTCCGCGCGGCCGAGCTCCTCGTCGAGCCGGAGGGACGAGACATGCGCGCCGATGTCCTCCGCGAGGGCCTTCGCCCGGCGCGGATCGAGGTCGGAGGCGAGCGCGTACTCGTCGACGAGCGCCTCGAGGCGGGCGAGGTCGCCGTGAAGCTCCGCGCGGGCGAGCGGCGGCGTCAGGTGGTCGACGACGACGGCGGCGCTCCGTCGCTTCGCCTGCACGCCCTCGCCGGGATCGTTGACGATGAACGGGTAGAGGTTCGGGAGCGCGCCGAGCACGGCCTCGGGAAAGCAGGCGGCCGAGAGCCCGACCGCCTTGCCGGGCAGCCATTCGAGGTTCCCGTGCTTGCCGAGATGCAGGACGGCATGGGCCTCGAAGGCGCGCCGGAGCCAGAGATAGAAGGCGAGGTAATGGTGCGGCGGCGCGAGGTCCGGCGCATGGTAGGTCGCCTGCGGATCGATGTTGTAGCCGCGCGCCGGCTGAATCCCGATCGCGATGTTGCCGAAGCGGTGGAGGCCGAGCTGGAACGCGCCGGCCTCGCAATGCGGGTCGTCCTCCGGCGCACCCCAGCGAGCTTCCACGGCGGCCCTGGTCTCACCGGGTAGGGCTGCATAGCGCTCGCGATAGGCGCCGAGGGGCCAGCGCACGCCGCCGCCGCGGCCTGATCGTCCCTTGAGCGCATTGGTTGGGCCGGCCGCGAGGCGCGCCATCAGCTCCGCCGAGGTCACGGGCGCGCCGTCCGTCCGGTATCCTGCCCGTGCGAGGGCCTCGACCAGAACCGCGAGGCTCTCCGGCGTGTCGAGCCCGACGCCGTTGCCGAGCCGGCCGTCGCGGTTCGGGT
>JAFAPJ010000436.1 GCA_019247255.1 Methylobacteriaceae bacterium
CGAGGTGGATGCCGGCGAGCGCGAGCTCGTCGCGAGCGGGGTCGCGGTCGATCCGGCGACGCTGCGGCCCGTGTTCGACGCCACGCTCGCGTCCATTCTCGGCGAAGCGACGCTGTCCGTGCCGGCTCCCGGCTGGGTGCAGCGCGGCGGCCGCACCGGGCGACACACGGAGCATCTCGGGCATATGCTGGCCGAAATGCAGAGCCTGCAGCGCAGCTATCCGGGAGCGACCTGGTGACGGCGCCGCAGCCGATCGGCGAGGCGGCGCTGCGCGAGCGCGCCCGGGCGGCGGCTTCCGAGGTCGTCGATCCCGAGATCCCGGTTCTCACGATCGCGGATCTCGGCGTGCTGCGCGACGTCGCGGTCGGGCCGGACGGTCGGGTCGAGGTCACGATCACGCCGACCTATTCGGGCTGCCCCGCGATGAACATGATCACGGTCGAGATCGGGCTCGCGCTCGAACGCGCCGGCATCCCGGACGCGAGCGTGCGCACGGTCCTGCATCCCGCCTGGACGACCGATTGGCTGACGGAGGACGGGCGCCGCAAGCTGCGCGAATACGGGGTCGCTCCGCCGGCGCCGGGCGGGGGGCGTCGCGCGCTCTTCGGCGCGGAGGTCGTGGCCTGCCCGCTCTGCGGCTCGTCCCGGACGGAACGGCTCGCCGAATTCGGCTCGACCTCCTGCAAGGCGCTCTGGCGCTGCCTCGATTGCCGCGAGCCCTTCGACTATTTCCGATGCCACTGACCCGACCCGCCGACCGGCAGCCCCTGCGGAGCGTCCGCGACCGATGACGCCGCGCTTCCATTCGCTCAGCGTGCGCGACGTGCGCCGCGAGACGCCGGACGCGATCTCGGTCGCCTTCGAGGTGCCCGACGACCTCGCGCCGGCCTACGCCTTCGCGCCCGGCCAATACCTGACGCTGCGCACCACACTCGAGGGCGAGGAGGTCCGGCGCTCCTACTCGATCTGCGCCGGGCCGCATGACGGCGAGCTTCGCATCGCGGTGAAGCGGGTCGAGGGTGGAGCCTTTTCCGGCTGGGCGAACGAGGCCCTGCAGCCCGGCCACGCGCTCGACGTCATGACCCCGACCGGCCGCTTTGGCGCGGTCGAGGCGGGCGCGGGCGCCCTCCATGTCGGCTTCGCGGCCGGGTCCGGCATCACGCCCATCCTGTCGATCGTGAAGGGCGTCCTGGCGCGCCCCGACGGCGCGCGCTTTGTCCTGTTCTACGGCAACCGCTCCACCACCGACATGCTGTTCCGCACCGAGCTCGAGGAGCTGAAGGATCGGCATCTCGGCCGGCTCTCGGTGTTCCACGTCCTGTCGCGCGAGGAGCAGGACGTCCCCGTGCTGAACGGGCGGCTCGACCGCGAGAAGGCGCGTCTGCTCCTGAGCCGCCTCGTGCCGGCCGAGGCCGTCGATCACCTCTATGTCTGCGGTCCGCCGGGCCTCGCGGAGGACGTCGAAACGGCCGCGGCCGAGCTCGGCATCCCGGCCGAGCGCATCCATGTCGAGCGCTTCGTTTCCGAGTTCGGCGGCAAGCCGCGCCCGAAGGCGCCGCCGCCCGCGCCGGACGCGCCGAGCCGATCGGCGGCATTGATCGTCGATGGCAAGCGGCGCGACGTGCCGGTCCACGAGGGTGAGACGGTGCTCGACGCCGCGATCCGCGCGGGTCTCGACCTGCCCTATGCCTGCAAGGGCGGCATGTGCTCGACCTGCCGGGCCAAGGTCGTCGAGGGCGAGGTCGCGATGGACGTGAACTACTCGCTAGAGCCTTGGGAGCTGCAAGCGGGCTTCGTCTTGACCTGCCAGGCCCGCCCGCGGACGGAGCGGGTCGTGATCGATTACGACCAGATGTGACCGACGCGGCCCGGGAGGTCGCGTCCAAGAAGCGGGCCGGGAGGGACCCGGCCGCGCGATGGCAGGGGGAACGCGTGACGGCACTGGCGACACCGGCATTGGCACTCGGGAGCGAGCCCGCGCTCGATCTTGCTGAACGCATGTCGCGGGACGAGCTGCGTGCCCTGCAGCGGGACCGCCTCGCCGCGACGCTCGCCCGCGCCTACGAGAACGTGCCGCATTACCGGGCGGCCTTCGCGCGCGCCGGCGTGCATCCCTCCGACTTCCGGGAGGGGGAGGACCTCGCGCGTTTCCCGTTTCTGGTAAAGACGGATCTGCGGGACAACTACCCCTTCGGCCTGTTCGCCGTGCCGCGCGAGGAGCTCGTGCGGCTCCACGCCTCCTCGGGCACGACCGGCAAGCCGACCGTCGTCGGCTATACGCGGGGCGATCTCGAGATCTGGTCCGAGGTCGTCGCGCGCTCGCTGCGCGCCGCCGGCGCCCGCCCCGGCCAGATCCTCCATAACGCCTATGGCTACGGGCTTTTCACCGGGGGGCTCGGAATCCATGCCGGCGCCGAGCGGCTCGGCATGACGGTCGTGCCGATCTCGGGCGGCATGACCGAGCGGCAGGTCCAGCTCATCCACGACTTCAAGCCCGAGATCGTGATGGCGACGCCATCCTATACGCTGGCGATTCTCGACGAGTTCCGCCGCGCAAACGTCGACCCGCGCGATTGCAGCCTCAAAATCGGGCTGTTCGGCGCCGAGCCGTGGACCAACGCCATTCGCGCCGAAATCGAACAGGGTTTCGACATGCACGCCGTTGACCTCTACGGACTGTCCGAGGTCATCGGCCCCGGCGTTTCGTGCGAATGCGTCGAGACCAAGGACGGCCCCCATATCTGGGAGG
>JAFAPJ010000453.1 GCA_019247255.1 Methylobacteriaceae bacterium
GACCGGCTGGTCGCGGCGGAATACGCGAACGCCCTGACCGGATGACGCGTCAGCCCGCGCGCTCGTAGACGAGGGCGGCGCCGTCCACGTCGACGGAGACCGGGATCACGGCGAGCGGGTGCACCCGCTCCCTGAGCTCCTCGACCCGCTCAGGCTCGATCAGGGTGAGAAAGAAGCCGCCCCCGCCCGCCCCGCAGAGCTTGGCCCCGTAAGCCCCGCATTCCTTGATGGCCGAGAAGACCGAGTCGAGCGTTTCGTTGGAGACGCTTGAAGACAGGCGGCGCTTGATGAACCACGACTCGGACAGCATCTCGCCCAGACTCGCGATCCAATTGGGACCGCCCGCTTCGAGCAACGTGACGCATTCGCCGACGAGGCGATACAGTTCGGCGAGCTCCACATCGATGGTCTTGGCGCGGGTCGCCTCGAGCTGCGCGGCGACGGTGCTGGTCGCGCGCCGTGCGATGCCCGTATGCACGAGCACCATGCTGCGGTTCAGCATGGCCAAATCCTGGCTCGACATCTGGAGGGGCGTGATCCGGATGGACGGCCCGTCGAAGTCGAAGCGGTTGATGCCGCCAAAGGCCGCGTGCAGCTGGTCCTGCACGCCGACGTTCTCCTTCAGGATGTCCCGCTCGACCTCGATCGCTTTCTTGGCGAGATCAATCTTCGTCGGCCGTTGGCCCTGGAGCGCGTAGACGAGGCGCAGGAAGCCGACCGTGAAGGCGGACGAGGATCCGAGCCCGCTGCCGCTCGCCGGCAGGTCGGACATCACGCTCACGTCCACCCGGTCGCTGATGCCGAAATGCTTCACCACCTCGCGCACGACGGGGTGCCCGACATCGGCGAGCTCGTCGCAATGCTCGAGCTTCGAATAGCTGACCCGATAATTGTAGGGCTGAAACGCCGTCAGCTTCAGCAAGGCGATGTGGATGTACTTGTCGATCGCGAAGCCGATCACCGCTCCGGGACGCCGGTGAAAGTAGTCCGGGTAATCCGTCCCGCCGCCGAACAGGCTGACCCTGAGCGGCGTCCGCGTCAAAAGAAGCATGAGCTTAGACCTCCGGAGGCGCCGGAAGGCGCAGTTCCAGCGTGACGAGACCGACCGCGATGCCGAGGGAGCGCGGATCAGCGCCGGGCGGGATCAGATGGGCGCAGCGCAGACGGATTCGGCTCACGGCCACCGCGCCCGGATCGGCTTCGAAATCGGCGACGATCTGGGCCTCGTCGCCAGCCTCTGCCGCGAGTGCCAGGCCGTTTAAAGCGAGCGCGACGTCATCCGGCAGCCGGTTCAGGCCGAGATTCGCGGTCCGCACCGTGATGCGACCCCGAGCCGTGGGAGCGACCGGGAGCGCGAGAGTCGCGGTGAGACCCGGTCCGGTCCAGGAATGGGACGGCCGGCCACCGTCGAACTCCACGGGATGGAGGCCGACCCGCTCGACCGTGTCGCTCTCCTGCCCTTCGGCGATCCCGGCCGGAAAGCGGAAGGTGACGCGGACGTCGTCCGGGAGCACGGCCGTCCCGGCGGCCGTGAGGAAGCGAAGCTCGTGCAACCAGCGTCCGGTTTCGGAAGCGGACCCGGCTCTGCGCCAAACTCGTATTCCCTCCCCACCCGGCAACGTGTCGAGGGGGGCGTCGTTGCAGAAGCAGGTCGCAAGCTCCGCCTCAGCGGCGCTGGCGAAATGGGCGGTGATCTCGGGCGCGAGCCGCGGCGACGCGACGAACGAGAAGGCGGCCGCAGACCGCTGAGCGACGGCCGGCCGGACGGCATCGGCCGCGGCGTCGAAGTCCTCGTCGGTCCACAAGGACGCGTTGGGCACGAGGCGGCGAAGGGCGTCGCGCGTCGCGGGCTGCCCCGGCGAGCCATCCAGCAGCTCGTCCAGGGCCGTTTTGAGCCGATGCGCCGCCGCAAGATGGGGCACCCGCCCGCGCGAGGCAGCTCGCAGCACGTCGACGTGATCGCGGGCCGCCCCATGGCGCGCGACGGCGAGCGCGAGGGCCGCTCGCGTGCTTTCCGAGGGCGAGAGGTCGAGGGAGGCTCCGAGCACCGCGGCAGCGGGCGGTTCGGCGGGGCCCAGGACCAGCCGCCCGCGCGCCTGCAGTAGAAGCGCCGTATCGCTGACGGCCGTGACCCGCACCTGCAAGATTCCGACGCGCGGCATGTGCGCGGGCAAACGCCAGAGCTTGATCGCTCCGCTCCGCATCTCCGTGGCCGCCGCCTCGGTCCCAGAAACCTCGATCAGCAGCTCCGCGAAAGCGTCCGAGACCAGTTCGAGGAAGGCGAAGCCCGCCGCGTCGGACAGCATCGCAGGCAGCGTCAGCGTGGCCGTCTCGCCCCTGCGCAGCACGAGATTGTTTCCGTCCCGCATCGGGTCCCACTCGGTCTCGATCAAGGGCCGCCCAAGGACGCGACAGCCCACGGGCACGAGCGGGACGATCTGGGTCGCGATCAGCCAAGCCTCGAGTTCAGGACCGCACGGCAAAGGAGCACGGATGGGCCGGATCCGCCCGACGGCGCCAGGCCGCCGCGACTTGTCGGCCGCACCGACATCCGTCTCCGCCCCGAGACGGGCAAACGCGACCGGATAGGTGTCGAGGGCGGCGAGGAGGATGGGCGCGCCGTTCGCCCCGAGATGATCGACGGCGGGATCGGCCATCGCGACAGCGATCGCCTGCAGCGCCTCGCCGCACGCCTGCGCCGACATGGCAAACCCGGGAACGGGAGGCGGGCCGGAGGCGCCGGCTAGCCTGGCGAAGCCGCCGGGTTCGGCCAGGGAGGCGAGGGCTGCGCTGATGTCCTGGCAGACCTGTTCCCGCGGCCAGCTCCGCGCAGCCTCGAGATCGCTCGCGGAGAAGGGTTCGGCCGCGAGCCAGCTCCGGACCAATCCGTTCACCAGCCTCGCCGTGGCGCCCCAATTGGTGACAAGGGTCGGCGCAGCCTGACGGAGCACGGACCGCGAGGGCGCCCGCGCTGCGGACCCGAAGATCTCAGCGAACGCGCGCTCCTCGGCCCGTTCGCCGGCCTGCCGCCAGCCGTGGCGGCGCGACCCTTCGACCATTCGCGCAAGTTCCTCGCCCGATCCGAGGAGGCGTAGAGCGAGGGTCGCGAGGCTCGTCGGGTCGCCCGCGAAGCGTATCGCTTCCGAAGCCTCGCCCCATCGTGCCGCAACCGCTGAATGGGCGAGAACCGGCGTACCGTGGCGCAAGGCCTCCAGGATCGCCCGATCGGCTGCCCCCGAGGGCTCGCGAGCGGCGACCACCGCGAGCCTTGCTGCGGCGTAAAGGGGGGCGGCGTCCAGGACGGGTCCGAGCCGGATGAGATGGGCGTCGTGCCTCTCGCCGGCTTCGCTCGTGAACCCTGCCATCACGAGGGAGATCCCGGCAGGGGCGAGATAGGGTCGGTACACGGCGTCGACGAACCAGCGCGCGTCGCTCTCCTCGCATAGTTCCGAGCCGGTCCTGACGAGAACCAGGTCGAGGCTGTCGAGATCGGCGAGCCGCGAAGCGAGATCGTCGGCGTCGGCGCCCTCGCTCAGCCGCGCGGCGCCGGACCGGATCGCGACGTCGGCCAGCGTGAGCGCTCCCGCGAGGCTCGCGATGGAAGCGGGGGCGAGAGGCCGGTCGGGAGGGATCGACACCGCTGCGATGCCCCGACGGCTGCGCTCGAGAGTGGCGGCGAGCCGGTCGTCGCCGCACAGAACGCGGTCGCAGCGCCCCAGGGCGTCGAGCTCGGCTTCGATCTCCTGGCGTCCGACGGCGCGCTCCTCCGCCCGAGCGGTGCGAGCTGCAGCGAGGTCGTCGATCGCGCAGATGAGCTGGACGTCATCTCTCGGCCGTGCCGGAAGAAGATGCGCTCCCGCGGCAAGGATCGCCCGCTCACCTCCGGTGAGGTGGACGTCCGCGGCCTCGCTCGATCCGGGAACGAGCGCGAGCTCGATCTGAAAGCCCGCCTCGTCGAGCCACCCGATGCAGCGCTGAAACGTCCCGAGGCCGCCTGCGCCGGCCGGGCCGTAATCGTCGGGAGCGCCGATCGCGACGATCCGCGGTGCGTCCTCGTCCGAGCGGGCGCGGCCGGCGCGGAGCAGCTCGGCGATGAAGCGTTCCCCCGTCGAGCCCGCAAGGCGCGCGGGCGCCTGCGCCTCGCAGGCAGCCCGGTAGCGCGGGTAATCGTCGACGACCTGGGCGATCGCGGGCCCGAGTTCCTCGCTCCGCTCCACCACCGCACCCTGGTCCGCGTCGAGCTGCGCCGCCATCCAGGATCCCGCCGACGTGACGGCAGGCTTACCCGCGGCCAATCCCTCGACCAGGATACCCGAGCTGCGCAGCCGGTAGCGCTCGGCATCGTACGGCACGAGCAGGATATCCGCCTCGGCCACCCGATCGTAATAGGCGTCCGGCAGCAACGGCTCCGGCAGGAGCTCGACCTCATCGGGCAGGTAGCGGCCGAGGCGCTCGGCCGCGTCCAGGATGCCGGGCTCGCCGCCCGGAACGTTGAAGTTGCTCTGGATGACGAACCGGAGCCGGCCCGTCCGAACGTAGTCGGGCCAGAGGCGGGCCACCGCGTCCGGCAGGGATTGATAGGTCTTCTCGAGCCGCGCGTCGCCGAGATAGGTCGCGACGAGCGGCCGTTCCCCGGCGGGCCTGCGCCCTGCGAGCCGCTCCTTGAGCCGGGCCTGGTCGAACGCGATCGGCAACGTCGTGACGGGAAGGCCCGTCAGGCGGTGAAGCTCGCGCGCGAGTTCGTCCGTGTCCGAATGGAACAGGATGCGGCTTCCCAGCACCGGCGACGAGCGGATCTGCATGAAGTAGCGGTTGAACAGCCCGATGTTCGAGCTGAGCATCTCCGGGTCGTAGCGGAGCAGGAGATGCACCCGTGCGAGTGACCAGCTCGCAATGTCTGTCGTCAGTAGGTGAAGGAGCTGCAGCAGCTCGGTGAAGCTCAGCGTCGAGAAAAGAATATGGTCGTTCGACGATACGGGGTGCGCGGCGAGGCTGCGCCTCCATTCGAAGGCGATGTTTCCGCGACGCCAGGGTTGCAGGGTCACGGTGTCCGGGTCGGTGCGCCTCTTCGTGAAGGTCGGCAGGGCCTCGACCCCTTCGAGGTCCCATCCGCCTGTCAGGCCGACGTTCTGGAGGATCGTGACCGGGAGACCGCTCGCGAGCCCCGCTCGGGCGAGATTGCGCGAGTAGGCAAAATAGTGACCGCCGACCGAGACCGCGTTCTGCTCGACCAGGACGAGCCTGCCTGCGCTCCCGAGCGCCATGCGCCCGCGCTTTCCCCGGCTCGGCCGGTCAGACGTTCGCGAACCGCGAGTTGCGCAGCATGGCGTAGCCCCTGATCAGCTCTGCGATCCCGTCGTCGATCGACCAGTCCGGCTTCCAGCCGGTCCGTTCGAGCTTCTCGTTGGAGACGATGTAGTTGCGCTTGTCGGGATCCTCGCCGATCGGCGCCTCGACATAGACGAAGCCGGGCAAGTGCTTCTGGATGCGCTGGCAGAGCTCGATCATTGAGAGGTTCGCGTCGGACAGGCCGAGATTGTAGGCGTTGGCCCGCATCGCGTCGAAGTTCCGGATCGCGTGGAGGAAGCCCTTCACCACGTCCCGCACGTGAATGTAGTTGCGCTTGAAATGGCCCTCGAAGACGATCACGGCCCGGTCGGTCACGGCCCGGTAGGTGAAGTCGTTGACGAGGAGGTCGAGCCGCATGCGAGGGCTCATGCCGAACACGGTCGCGAGACGAAGGCTGACGCCGTTGCCGCGCTCGAGCACCGCCGTCTCGGCTTCGACCTTGGTGGTGCCGTAAAGCGAGATCGGCCGCATCGGCGTCTCCTCCGTGCAGAACACGCCGGCCTCGCCGATCCCGTAGCCCGAATTCGTGGTCGGGATGACAATGCGCTGGTCCGGCCGTGACCGCGCCACGAGATCGCGGACCGCGTCCCGATTCAGGGTGGTCGCCCCGACCGCGTCTTCCTTGCAGAGCGGCGCGCCGACGAGAGCCGCCAGCGGAATGATGATGTCGTGGCTCGGAACGAGCTCGTCGAGAAGACGACCGTCGCGGGCGTCGCCCCGGATCGGCCGGAAGGTCGGGTAGCGGCAGCAGTCGGCAAGCTCGGTCCCGCCGGCCTTGAAGGTGTCCAGCACGGTCACTTCGTAACCGTCCGCCAGGAGCGTGGGGACCAGCACCGAACCGATATACCCGCCGCCGCCCGTGACCAGAACGCGTTCGCTCAACCTGACCTCCAAACCGCTGCGCAGGGCGGTGACCCGAAAACCGCGATGCGCTTACGTCCGACGGCCCGAGCCGGTCAATGACCGCGGATCGCGGGCGCCTGGCCCGGCGCCAGCTCCGGGATCCCGACGGACAGCCGCGCGGCGAGGGCGTCGGGGCTGTAATCGCGGCGCAGGAAGGCGAGGGCGCGCTCCGCCTTGGCCCGAGCGGTGGCCCGATCCCGGACCGCGTGCAGCACGGCGTCCGCGAAGTCGGCGGGCTTGTCCGCCACGAACGCGACGTCGTCCGCATCGGGCACGCCCTGCATGCCGATCGAGGTCGACACGACCGGGACCCCCTTTGCGAAGGCTTCGATGACCTTGCCCTTCACGCCTCCGCCGAAGCGGAGCGGGGCCACCGCGACGGCCGCGCGTCGGTACTCCTCAGCCAACGCCTCGTCGCTCAACCGTCCGAGGACCTCCACGGAGTCATTCGCAAGGGCCAGCACGTCGTCGGGCGCGTTCGACCCGACCACCACGAGGCGCATGGTTGGCTCGCGATCGAGAATCCGCGGCAGCACCTCTCTCGCAAACCAGACTACGCCGTCGGCATTCGGCCCGTGCGTGAAGCCGCCGACGAAGAGGAGGCGGCGCTGGTCGCCCGTCTCCGGCCCGCGGAGCTTCGTCTCGGCCGCCTCGAGCTCGGCAGGGCTGAATACCCAGGCCGGCACGGCGACGACCTCCGTCCTGTCGCCGAGCGCCGCCTGGACGACCTCGCGCTCGGTCTCGCTCGGGAAGATCGCGAGCTCGCACTCCTCCATGATCCCGATCTCCTGCGATCGGACCGTCTCTGCCTTGTGAAGGGTGGCCGGATCCTTGGTCACCTCGTATTCGCTCAGGGCGCGCAGCCAGTGCACGTCATGGCCGTAATAGAGGAGCCGCACGGCGGGAAACTCTCGCAAGGCGTCGACGTACCCGCTCGCGATGTGAGGGCGGCTGAGAAGCACGTAATCGGTCGATTCCGCCCGCTCGGCGAACCAGTCCCGGAAGCGGCCAACGTAATCGGGGCCGTAAATCACCTCGACGCCCATCCGTTGCAGGGGCGGCGTGTAGGTCGGGTCCTGGAAGAGGTTGTCGGACCAGAAGCTGACCTGAAACCCGCGCGCGACGAAAAGCCGGATGAAGTGAAACATCGTCCGGGAGCCGGCATCGCTTTCCCATTGCGGGACGTAATGGTCGATGATCACAAGATGCGGCCGGTCCCGGCTGCGGTCGCGGGCGAGGGTTAGGGCTTCGCCGGGCGGCAGGTGCTCGCGTTGAAGGACCGTCGCCCAACGATCCCGCAGACGTTCGCCATTGCGGATTTGATACGCCTTGACGCTCTTCGTCGTGTCGCGGCCGTGGCTCCGCCCCTCGTGATGGATCACCTCGGAGAAGGGTTGATAGACAGATCGTCGGCCGGCCGCCCGGACCCGGAAAGCGTAGTCTGAATCCTCGCAATAGGCCGGCGCGTAGAGCGGGTCGAAGCCGCCCAGCTCCCGCCACAGCGCGGACGGCGTCGCGATGGACGCTCCCGAGAGGTAGTCGACGTCCTTCGCGTAATTGAAGGGCGGTGCGCCCGGATGCCCACCACGCCCGTAGTTCCAGGCTGAGCCGTCGCGCCAGATGATCCCGCCGGCTTCCTGCAAGGTGCCGTCAGCGTTCAGAAACTTGGAACCGACGAGCCCGATGTGCGGCGCTGAATCGAGTGTGTCGACGAGCTCGTCCAGCCAACCCGGAAGGACGATCGTGTCGTTGTTGAGGAAGACGAGATGGCGCCCGCGAGCTTGGCGTGCCGCCTGGTTGCAGTTTCCCAGGAAGCCAAGCGTGCGGTCGCTACGAATATGCCGGACCCGCTCGCCCAGCTCGGCGAATGTCGCGGCCGTCTCGTCCGTCGACGCATCGTCGGCGACCAGCACCTCGTAAGTGCTTCGATGCTCCGCCTCCAGCACCGAGAGGAGCGAGGTCATCGTGTAGACGAGCGCGTTGTGAACCGGGACGATGATGGACGCGTCCGGGACGTCGCCCGGCGACGGGCCGGCCACCTGCCGCAGACGCATCGCGAGCGCGCCGTGATCAGGCGACGAGCCGAAATCTCGAGGACGCTCCGTATGTCGGTCCACGATCTCCATCAGATCGGCGACGCGGGCGACAGCCACTTCCCCATGACGCTCCGCCACGTATTCCCGCAGACGGTCGGGCAGCCAATACCGGTCAGGTGCCGGGCCGACGGGCGATGCGGCAGGCAGGCCAGCCCCGTCGCGCCCGTAGAGCAGGGCCTCCGGGGGCGACACGCGCCCCGCATCGAGGTCGGGATAGAGCCGCTCGACCTCCCGCAACGGAAAATCCGCCCTCGGCTTTCGCCGCTCCTTCGCGCCGAAGATCACGTAGTGATGCAGCGGGTTCTGGCCCGTCGGGGTGACGTCCGGATTTTCGTCGAGGTAAGAGCGCGGATCGAAGAGGGGATGAGGCCGTCGTCCCTCGGTCCCGCCATAATCCAGAAAGTGGCTGAGGGGGACGAGGTCGGCCGCCGCGACATCGGGGTGGGCTGCCAGGTAATAGGCCGTGTCGAAGAGCGGATGCGGGGCAAGCCCGAGCCGCCAGCCCTGCACCACGTAGTGGAGGAGGGGGTTCATGCGGCGATCCCTCGCGGCGGGCACTTGCTCGACGTAGAAGGCCGTCCGAAATAGTGGATGCGGATCAATGTTGTAGGCGGCCGGGTCGTCGAGATATTGGACGAGGAGGTCGGGGACGGTCACGCCGCTACCGCGACCTCGCTCGAACCAAATCGGGTCGAAGGCCGGGTGCGGCGCCCGGCGCTCGGCCGCGCCATGGCGGATATAGTGCAGAAAGGGCCCGTCACCCGAAGCCGCGATGTCGGGATTCGCGCGCCGGTAGAAGCCGGGATCGAAAAGTGGATGGGGGGTCTCCAGGCGCCCCGACAGGAAGGCGAGGATCGGAGGCTGAGATATCTCCTTGCCTTGCTGACCGCGGATCCAGCTCGAGCTGATCAGGGGGTGGGGATCGCGATCCTGCGAAACCCCGACCTCCAGGAAATGCTCGAGCGCGTCGCGGTCGGTCAGGGAAGCCGCATCGAGATAGGTTCGGCGATACCAATGCGCATCGAAGAGGCCTGTCGCTCGCAGACGTTCACGGATGGCGCGCCGCTGCCGCCACGACGGTCGGTCCCCCCCGGACCCGCCCCCTCGACTCGGGACGGGGGGGAGAGCAAGCGACACCGCCGCCGCGCTTGAGACAGCGCCGAGCCGGCTCACCGCCGCCTCGCGCAGCTCGCGAAAGACGTTCCCGCGCAGCTCGGCGAGATCCAGCCGGCTCTGAAGCTCCGCCGCAATCTCGCGCTGTCGGCGGGCAACCTCCTGCCGCCCCGCCTCGTGAACCGCGCCGAGCTGACGCTGCAGCCGGTCCGCGCGCCGTCGCAGCCGGGCAAGCTCCGCCTCGGCGGCCTCCGCACGCCGCAGCGGCGCGGCGGCTTCACTGCCCTCGTCCTCGCGGCGATGCGTGTCGATCTGGCTCGCGGTCCGGATCGCGCTCATAATCCTTGTCGTGGGCTTGAGGATGGCTGGGGCGCCAGGATTCGAACCTGGGAATGGCGGTACCAAAAACCGCTGCCTTACCGCTTGGCGACGCCCCAAGAGGCAGCCGTTCTAGCGAGCGGCCCGGGGACTGACAATCGCGGCTCCCCGTCGCTTTTCCGTGCCGCGAATGGGAGCCGAGCGGCCGTGATCCTGTGCGAGCCGACGCCACCCACCCTCAGAGGAGAAGCGGGCCGAGCTCGGCCGCGACCTCGCGCAGCACCGGAAGGAACTCTGCGCGCAGCCGCTCGGCCGCGACCCGGTCGACCGGCGCGCCTGCGTTCAGCGCGCAGGCGACCCGGCCGTCGTAGCGGCGGACCGGCACCGCGACCGAGCGAAAGCCGATCTCCACCTCCTCCTCCACCAGCGAATAGCCCTGCGCCCCGTCGCGCCGAATGGCCTCGCGGAGCCGCCGCCGGTCGGTGATCGTGTGGGGCGTGATGGCGGCAAGCCTCGTGCGCTCCAGGAAAGCGGTCAGCTCCGCCGCGTCGAGCCCGGCGAGGAGCGCCCGGCCCATCGAGCTGCAATAGGCCGGCAGCCGGTAGCCGATATCGATCCCGGCGCCGAGGAGCCGCGTCGGCCCCGCGCGGGCCACGAACACGATCTCCTGCCCGTCGAGGATCGCGGCCGAGCACGACTCCCCGAGCCGGGTCGCGATGCCCTCCACCGCGCGCTGGAGAACGGCCGACATCCCGTTCGACGCGAGATAGGCTGAGGCGAGCCCGAGGACCTGCGGGGCGAGCCGGAAGAGACGCCCGTCTTCCTCGACATAGCCGAGCCGCGCGAGCGTGTAGAGCGCGCGCCGGACCGTCGCGCGGGGCAGCTCGACCACTTTCGCCACGTCGCTCAGCGACATCTGCCGGCGCGTGGCGTCGAAGGCTGTCAGCACCCGAAGCCCGCGGGCGAGCGCCTCGGAGAAATCGGGACCGTGCCGGTCGACAAGCTCTTGGTCGGCGGCCGACCGCCGGACACGGGGCATCGGGCTGCTCCCGTCAGACGCGTGCGAGCCGTCCGCTCACGCGCGCCGGGCTAGCGCGAGCGGCAACGTCCCGTCTTGGTGCGCTCACGGTCGCCGTCGTCGTAATTGATCCCGATCATCTCGCCGCCGAGCGATGCGATGACGCCGGGATACCAGCGACCGGCGCCCTGGAAATTGCACTCGACGCGCGTACCGATCGCCCAATCGTAGGGACGCACCAGCGCGACGCTCAAAGTTTCCCGGTCGCCGTCGTCATAGGCGACCGTCACGCGATCGCCCGCGATCGCCTGGACCACGCCCGGATACCAGAGGTTGCCGCCCTTGTATCGGGCGAGAACCCAATCCCCGCTCGATTGGGCCCATGCCGAGCCGCAGACGGCGAGGGCGAGCGTGCCGATCATGGCGGTGCGGAACGTCGTGGTGACCATCGGCGCGAATGCCTTCCCGTGGGGATAGGACTTGGCACTCCCGTCGCGCCTCGCGCCTGTCAAGTGCGGCCCGGCCGCCCTCGGGTCCGGACGCGAGCCGCGCCGCGCCCCAGGCGCGCGGAAGGAGCCCCGCCCCAGAGCCGGCTAGGCGCGGAAACATTGACAGAGCGGCACCCGAAACGTAATCTAAAACGAACATCGGTCCGTTCATCGAACAAGTGCATCGGGCGGCGAGGGAGGTTTGGGCCATGATGAGCCAGGAACAAAACGACCTCATCACGCGCACGGGCGCGGCGACCCCTCTCGGCAAGCTCATGCGGCGATACTGGCAGCCGGTTGCGCTCTCGGACGAGCTCGCGGGCGAGCGCCCGGTCCGCCCGGTCCGGGTGCTCGGGGAGCATTTCGTGCTGTTCCGCGACGAGGCCGGCCGGCTCGGCTTGCTCGACCGCGACTGCCCGCATCGCGGGGCCGACCTCGCCTTCGGGCGCCGCGAGGCGGGAGGTCTGCGCTGCGCCTTCCACGGCTGGCTCTTCGACGTCGAGGGCCGCTGCCTCGAGACGCCGGCCGAGCCGCCGACGAGCCGCGTTTGCGCCGGCATCCGGCAGCGCGCCTGCCCGGTCGTCGAGCGCAACGGGATCATCTTCGCCTATCTCGGCGAGGGCGAGCCTCCGGCCTTTCCGGAGCTCGACTGCTTCGTCGCGCCGGACGCCTACACCTTCGCGTTCAAGGGCCTCATCGAGTGCAATTGGCTGCAGGCGCTCGAGGTCGGCATCGACCCGGCGCACGCCTCCTTCCTGCACCGCTTCTTCCACGACGAGGACGTCGCGGAATCCTACGGCAAGCAGTTCCGCGGCGCGTCGGCGGACAGCCACCTGCCGATGACCCGCATCCTGCGCGAATACGACCGGCCGATCATCAACGTCGAGCGGACCGAATACGGGATGCGGATCGTGGCTCTGCGCGAGATCGATGCCGAGCGCACGCATGTGCGGGTGACGAACCAGGTCTTCCCGCACGCCTTCGTCATCCCGATGAGCCAGGACATGACGATCACGCAATGGCATGTCCCGGTGGACGACGAGACCTGCTACTGGTACGCGATCTTCACGAGCTACCGCGCACCCGTCGACAAGGCCAAGATGCGGGCGCAGCGGCTCGAGCTCTACGAGCTGCCCGAGTACCGGTCGCGCAAGAACAAGGCGAACGATTACGGTTTCGACCCGCACGAGCAGGCGACCGAGACCTATACGGGCATGGGCGCCGACATCAACGTGCACGACCAATGGGCGGTCGAGTCGATGGGGCGCATCCAGGACCGGACGCGCGAGCATCTCGGCCAGTCCGACAAGGCGATCATCCTCTTCCGGCGCATCCTGCGCGAGCAGATCGATAAGGCGGCAACCGCGGACGCGCCGCTCATGGTGCTCGACGAGCGGCATGCCCGGAGCATCCAGGGGCCGGCCACCATGGACGGCATCGGGCCGACCCGCGGCTGGGAAACCTATTGGATGGAGGTCGACGTGCGCCGTCGCCGCGGCGCGCCCTGGATGGCGCCCGTGCCCGCCGAGAGCGCCCGAGAGGTTCCGAAGCTCGCCGCCGCCGAGTAGATCAGGGCGGGGCAGGGGAGGGCGCGCTGAGCTTCGTCGAGCGACATGGCCTGTGGAGCGAGGCGCAGGCCGCGGCGGCGCGCGAGGTCGAGCGGCGCTGCCTCTCGGGCGAGCTGGACACCGTTCGCCTGTCCTTCCCCGACCAGCATGGGATCCTGCGCGGGAAGACGCTCGTCGCGGCCGAGGCCGCCAAGGCGCTGACCGGCGGCTGCGCCATCACCACGACCCTCTTCGCCAAGGACACCTCGCACCGCACCGTGTTCCCGGTCTTCACGGCCGGCGGCGGCTTCGGCCTGCGCGAGATGGAGGGCGCGGCCGACGTCACGATGGTGCCGGACCCGACGACCTTCCGGGTCCTGCCCTGGACACCGCGAACGGGTTGGCTCCTCTGCGACGTCCATTTCGCCGACGGGCGTCCGATGCCCTTCGCGACCCGCAACCTGTATCGGACGGTTCTCGCGCGCGTCGCCGAGCGGGGCTTCGACTACGTGGCCGGGCTCGAGGTCGAGTTCCACCTCTTCCGGATCGAGGATCCGCGCCTCGCGCCCGGGGATGCCGGGCAGCCGGGCTTTCCGGGCGAGCCGCCGGCCGTGAGCCTCCTGTCGCAGGGGTACCAGTACCTGACGGAGCAGCGCTACGACCTGATCGAGCCCGCGCTTGAGATCATCCGGCGCGATCTGCTTTCGCTCGGGATGCCGCTCCGCTCGCTCGAGGTGGAATACGGCCCGAGCCAATGCGAGCTCACCTTCAATCCGACGGTCGGGCTCGAGCCCGCGGACCTGATGGTTCTCCTGCGCAGCGCCGTGAAGCAGATCTGCCGCCGGCACGGCTACCACGCGACCTTCATGTGCCGGCCGCGAATCCCGAACGTCATGTCCTCCGGCTGGCACCTGCACCAGTCGTTGCGAGACGTCGCGACCGGCCGGAACGCCTTCGTGCCGGACGAGGCCGGGCAGCCGCTCTCGCGACTCGGCTTCGGCTTCCTCGGCGGCCTGATCCGCCACGCGCGCGCCTCGACCGCGTTCACGACCCCGACGATCAACGGCTTCAAGCGCTATCGATCCTATTCGCTGGCGCCGGACCGGGCCGTCTGGGGCCGCGACAACCGGGGCGTCATGGTCCGGGTTCTCGGCGGGACGGGCGATCCCGCGACGCGGCTCGAGAACCGGATCGGCGAGCCCGCCGCCAATCCTTATCTCTACATGGCCTCGCAGATCCTGGCGGGGCTCGACGGGATCGACCGCGGGCTCGACCCGGGACCGAGCGCCGACGCGCCCTACGAGGCCGAGGCGCCGCTCCTCCCAAGCTCCTTGCGCGAAGCCGTCTCGGCGCTCCGCGACGACGCCTTTTTCCGGGAGGGGCTGGGCGGCGGCTTCGTGGACTACTACACCCGCATCAAGGACGCCGAGATCGCGCGCTTCCAGGCCGAGGTGACGGAATGGGAGCACCGCGAGTACTTCGAGATGTTCTAGATCAGGGAGGACGCTTCGTGACATTCCGTCAAGCCAGTCTCGGCTTCATCGCCGCAGCCGCTCTCGTCGCGGGCTCGGCCTCGGCTCAGGTCGCCGGGCCCGTCCGCATCGGCGTGCTCACCGACATGAGCGGCCCCTTCGCCGACCAGGTCGGGCCCGGCTCCGTCGCGGCCGCGACCCTCGCGGCCGAGGATTTCGCCAAGGAGAGCGGCGGGCTGCAGGTCGAGATCCTGTCGGCCGACCACCAGAACAAGCCCGATATCGGCTCGGCCATCGCCCGGCGCTGGGTCGACCAGGAGAACGTGTCGGCGGTCGTCGACCTTCCGAATTCCGGCGTCGCGATCGCGGTCGCGAACCTGATGAAGGAGCGCAACAAGGTCGCTCTCGCTTCGAGCGCGATGAGCTCGGACCTGACCGGCAAGCTTTGCGCGCCGACGACCGTGCAATGGGTGTCGGACACCTGGGCGCAGGGTTCGGCCACCGCCCGCGCCCTCGCCGCACGCGACCTCAAGAACTGGTACTTCCTGACCGTCGATTATGCGCTCGGCCAGGCGCTCGAGCGCGACGCCACCTCGGCCCTGACGGGCGTCGGCGGCAAGGCGGTCGGCGCGACCCGCCATCCGCTTAATACGGCCGATTTCTCGTCACCCCTTCTTTCGGCCCAGGGGTCGGGCGCAACGGTCCTCGCGCTCGCCAATACCGGCGCCGACATGATCAACGCCGTCAAGCAGGCGGGCGAGTTCGGGCTGACGCCCCGCATGAAGGTCGCGGCTCTCTTCGTGCAGCTCTCGGACACCCACTCGCTCGGTCTGCCCGTGGCGCAGGGCCTGCAGCTCGCGACCGCCTTCTACTGGGACCGGACGGATGCGGGCCGCGCCTTCGGCAAGCGCTTCGGCGAGCGGATGAACGGCCGCATGCCGACGGAGGATCATGCGGGCGTCTATTCGGCGACGCTCGCCTACCTGCGGGCCGTGCGGGACGCGAAGACGGTCGAGGGGGCGAAGGTGGTCGAGGCGATGCGCAAGGCGCCGATCGAGGACCCGCTCTTCGGGACCGTGACGATCAGGCCGGACGGCCGCGCCGTGCACGACCTGTTCCTCTACGAGGTGAAGGCGCCCGCGGAGAGCCGCGGACCCTACGACTATTACAAGCTGATCTCGACCGTGCCGGGGGACCAGGCCTTCCGGCCTTTGAACGAGGGCGGTTGCCCGCTGGTCGGACGTTCCTGAGCGGTTGACGCGGTCGACGCGCGTCGCCGACCAAACGACGCGGGCGACGGGCCTGGCGCCCGCACGCGCCGCAGCGCCGGCTGGCTCGCGCCTTGCGAGCCCGCGTGGGCCGGGCAGGGTCCCAGCGGCCGCGCCCGCGGCCCGGGGCCGGTCCGCGGCAACAGGTTGGCGCTTCCGATGACGTCACAGGACCCTTCGCTCGGCGGCCGCTCGGACGACGAGCCGCCGCCGGATATCGCGAGCCGGGTGGCGGCCTATCGTTCGGGACGCCCTCCGGCAGCGGATCTCGACCGCACCTACGCGGCGATCGCCGCGTCGGGCGAGCGCCCGGTCTGGATCTCGCTCCTGCCGCGCGAGGAGGCGCAAGCCCTGCTAGCGGCAGCCTGCCGGCGGGCCGAGGCGGGCGAGACGCTCTCGCTCCTCGGCGTGCCGTTCGCCGGGAAGGACAATATCGACGTGGCGGGGCTCGCGACGACCGCGGCCTGCCCCGATTTCGCCTACCGGCCCGAGCGCTCCGCGACCGCCGTCGAGCGCCTCGTCGCGGCGGGCGCGGTCCCGGTCGGCAA
>JAFAPJ010000463.1 GCA_019247255.1 Methylobacteriaceae bacterium
CGGCCGCGCTCGCCCGGCTCGCGCAGGCGGGGGCCGTCCTCCACAACTGGGCGGCGCTCGCCTGCGAGCTCATGGGCGATTGGCAGAGCCCGTTCGCGGCCCGAATCGGGCCGCTCCTGATGGAGCACAGCCCCTACGGCGCTCTCGGGGTACCGGCGCCGGAGGGCTGAGGCGAGGTCCGCCTAGCTCTGCACGCCCTCGGGATACCAGTCCATCTTGGACAGGATCTCGTCCGTTGCCGCCTCGCCGTCCTTGAGGCGGAGCTCGCCCTTCTGATCCTTCACGGGCCCGGTGATCGGATGCAGCTTGCCGGCGACGATCGCCTCGCGCGTCGCGTCCGCCGCGGCCCGCACGTTCGCCGGGACGGCGTCGCCGTAGGGCGCCATCTTCACGGCGCCCTCCTTCAGCCCGTCCCAGGTGTCGCCCGATTTCCAGGAGCCGTCGAGGACGGCCTTGACCCGGCGCACGTAATAGGGCGCCCAATCGTCCGTGATCGCGGTCAGCTGCGCCTTGGGCGCGTAGCTCCGCATGTCGGAGGCTTGGCCGAAGCCGAGGAGACCCTTCGCCTCGGCGGCCTGGAGGGGCGCCGGCGAATCCGTGTGCTGGCAGAGGATGTCGCAGCCCTGGTCGATGAGGGCCTTGGCGGCATCCGCCTCCTTCGCCGGATCGTACCAGGTCGAGGCCCAGACGACCTTCGTGCGGAAGTTCGGGTTCACCTTGCGGGCCGCGAGGTGGAAGGCCGAGATGCCCATCACGACCTCCGGGATCGGGAAGGACGCGATGTAGCCGGCGACGCCGGCCTTCGAGACGTGCCCGGCGATCGTTCCGCAGACCGCGCGGCCCTCGTAGAAGCGCGCGTTGTAGGTCGCGAGATTCGGCAGACGCTGGTAGCCCGTCGCGTGCTCGAACATGACGTTCGGCAGCGCCCGGGCGACCCGGACGGTCGGGTTCATGAAGCCGAAGGAGGTCGCGAAGACGAGCTTGTTGCCCGCCGAGGCGAGCTGGCGCAGCACCCGCTCGGCGTCCGGCCCCTCGGCGACGTTCTCGACGTAGCTCGTCTTCACCTTGGGGCCGTATTCGGCCTCGATCGCCTTGCGGGCGACATCATGGGCATGCGTCCAGCCGTAATCCCCCGTCGGCCCGACATAGATGAAGCCGATGCCGAGCGGCGCGGCGTTCTGCGCCCTCGCGCCGAGGGGCAGCGCGGCGGCGGCGCCGGCCGCGCCGGCGAGCAGGGTGCGGCGGGAAGGGTGTCCGATCATGCAGGGCTCCAGGTCGATCGAAGTCAGGCGGGCGTGAAGGATTTGCCGAGGCAGGCGGGCGCGCCCGACCCGGCGCGTCCGGCCCGCATCGAGATGAAGGTCAGGACCACGACGGTCGCGAGATAGGGTAGCATGGCGAGAAGCTCGGGCGGGACCGCGAGGCCTGCTGCTTTCGCATGAAGCTCGAAGGTCATGACGCCTCCGAAGAGGTAGGCGCCCAGCAGGAGCCGGCCCGGCCGCCAGGACGCGAACACGACGAGCGCGAGCGCGATCCAGCCGCGCCCGGCGGTCAGCCGGTCGGCCCACATCGGCGTGATCTCGAGCGAGAAATAGGCGCCCGCGAGCCCCGCGAGCGCGCCGCCGAACGCGACCGCGAGCGTGCGGACGGCGAGCACCGGGTAGCCGATCGCGTGGGCCGAGGCGTCGTTCTCGCCGACAGCCCGGAGGATGAGGCCTGCACGGCTGCGGCCGAGGAACCAGGCGAGCGCCGGCGTGAGCGCGAGCGCGAGATAGACGAGCGGGTCGTAGCCGAGGACGACGCGGAGCACGGGGTCGCTCGCGAGCCCGGCCGGGAACAAGGGCCCGAGACGCTCGACCGTCCGTCCGACATAGGGGGCGCCGATGAGCGCCGAGGCGCCCGTCCCGAAGATCGTGAGCGCTAGCCCGGTCGCGACCTGGTTGGCCGAGAGCCCGAGCGTCAGGGCCGCGAAGAGGAGCGCCGCGACGGTCCCGCCGAGCGCCGCGGCCACGCAGCCGAGCCCGGCGCTGCCCGTCGCGGTCGCGGCCGCGAAGCCCGTGACGGCGCCGATCAGCATCATGCCTTCGACGCCGAGGTTGAGGACGCCGCTGCGCTCCGCGATGAGTTCGCCCTGCGCCGCCAGCAGGATCGGCGTCGCGGCGATCGCGACCGTCATCACGACGGAGATCAGGTAATCGGGACTCACCCGACGGCCTCGGCCCGGACGTTTTTGGGGGGCGTGCGAGACGGCTCGGACGCGGTCGCCGTGGCGGGCGATCCGGCCTGCCCGAGCACGATCCGGTAGCGGATCAGCACGTCCACTCCGAGCAGGAGGAAGAGG
>JAFAPJ010000024.1 GCA_019247255.1 Methylobacteriaceae bacterium
GGCGCCCAGAAGGCAAGGGACGCGCTTGCGCCCGGTTGTCTCGGGCCTCTGCCGTCGTGCCGCCGCGGGACCGCACGGGCAGTCTCGCGACCGGGCGGACGCCGGATCGCGAGAACCGCCCGAGCGTCGACTAGAAGCGCCAGAGCAGGTTGCCGCGCACCCCGTGGTCCTGGCCGCGATCGCCGGCCTGGCCCGCGTACGACACGCCCACCGTCACCTCGCGCGTGACCTTCCAGTCGATGCCCGCCTCGCCCACGACCGCGTCGCGGTTGATCGGCGCGCCGCCGACCCCGAACGGCGTGCCGCCCGACGCGAAGGCGAGGACCGAGACCGGAACGAGGTCGCCGAAGGTGCGGCGGTAGGCGACGAGCCCGCGCAGGCTGAAGGGCGAACCGTCCGCCAAGGCCATCTCGCCACGCAGCCCCGCCGTGACGGTCTCGTAGGTGAAGTCCCTCCCGAAGAAGCGCAGCGCCGAGACGCCGCCCTGCTCGGTGAAGCTGTCGCGCCCGATCACGACCCCGGCGCCCCCGACGAAGGGCTCGAGCGTCGCCGTGCCGAGCTTGATCCCGTAGCCGAGCTCGCCGAAGCCCTGGTAGGTCGTGCCGCCCTGGCGTCCGCGCAGCGCTTCCGAGAAGCCCGGGAACACGACGGTCCGGCGCGTGTCGAGCGAGTCGGACGCGAACACGCCGCCCACCCGGAACGCGAAATCGCCGAGCTGGACGCCGCCGTAGACTGCGCCGAAGCCGCTAATGATGTCGCCGCGCGAGAGACGGCCGCCGACGTTGAAGTTCGTGTCCGTGTAACCGCCCGCCACGCCGAGCCGGTAGATGCCGTCGATCGTGGCGTCGGCGCCGATCACGAAGCCGCTGACGTCGCGGGTGAGCCGTGCCGTGTTGAAGGTCCGGTCGGTCGAGCCGAAGGACCCGAAGCCCTGCCCCCAGATCGTGACGACGCGCGGATCGATGATCCCGGTCGGCACCGGGGTCGGCGCCGCGCGGCGGCCCGGCAGGTCGGCCGCGAAGGCCGCCGGCAGGCTCGCATTCGGCCCGAGGCTCGCGAGGCCGTTGATCGTGGGGGCGAAGCTGCCGCGCACCCGGTCGAGCAGCGTCTCGCGGACCAGAAAGCTCGTCTCGAACTGGGCCGTGACGTTGCTCGCATGCGCCTCGCCAGAGAGCGCGTTGAAGGCCTGGCCGGCGCCGATGGTGTCGAGCACGGCGACGGCGTCATAGACGCGGTTGCCGAAGCCGAGCGATTGCGCCGCGCCGCCCGCCGCGGCCTGGTTCGCGCTGGAGCCCGCCGCCGCGAACGGGACGTCGTTGCGTACGAGCGTCAGGGTCACGTTGTTCGGGTCATAGGCGAGATAAGGATTCAGGAAGGCGAAGTTCGAGGTGACGGTGGTGAAGCGGCCGGTGACGCCGCCCGTCGCGTTCAGGATGTTGTAGCTCGTGCGCGGGTTGTAGGTGCCGGCCGCGGCCAGGACCTGGACCGTGCCGCCCTGGATCGTCGCGGTCCCGCCCGCGACGACGCGGTCCGACTGGCCGGCCGCGTTCGCCTCGACGATGTAGGCCGAGCCCGGCGCGAAGGTGACGCTGCCGGCGGCGCGAAGCGTGCCGATCGAATTCCCGGGCGCGACCGCGCCGCCGGCGAGCGCCGTGAACGCGCCGACCGTGCCGGTGCCGCCGAGCACGCCGCCCTGGCCGACCGTGACGAGGCCCGTGATCGTTCCGTTCGCCGCCAGGAGGCCGCCCTGGCCGATGGTGACGTCGAGGTTCAGCCGATCAGCCGGGTCGAGGGCGAGCGAGCCCGTGACGTTCCCGAAATATCCTGCGGCCGAGTAGAGATCGATGCGCGACCAGTAGCTGAGCGGCGTGCCGTAGAAGGCCGCGAGCGCGTTCGTCTCCGTGTTCACGATGATCTGGTTGATGGTGCTGGTCTGCAGGTTGCCGTAGAGGCCGCCGTTGGGCGCGATCGTCTGGGCCGCGCTCGTGCTGCCGCCGTAAAGCGGCGCGAGCAGGATCGAGGCGTCCGGCCCGCCGGTCGGCGCCGCCTCGCGGGGCGCCTGCGCGAAGGTGAGGATGGGCAGGCCGTAGGTGAGCCGCTGCTGGTAGGTCGCCTGGTTGGCGGCCGACGGGACGTAGGGGTTGCCCGTCGTGTTCGCCGAGCCCGTCGCGCAGGCGGTCAAGGACGCGCCGCACTGGGCCGAGAGGTACGATTGGAGCTCGGCCGCGCCCGCGTTGAACAGGGCCGGCAGGTTGATCGCGGTCCCGGTCACGGCCGCGTTGTTGATGTAGGCGGGGTTCGAGAAGGCCTGGGCGAGGTCGTAGGTGGCGAGCGCCCGCGACCCGATGATGTCGAGCGGATAATGGACGCCGAGCACGATGCGGCTGTCGCCGTATTCGGCCGCCCGGGCGAGCAGGCTCTGGTAGAGCTGCGGCACCGCCATCGCGAGCAGGATGCCGTCCGTGAAGCCGTAATTCGTGTGGCCGCTCGGGAAGGACGGGTTCGTGGCGAGGCCGCCGAGCGCCGTCGGGTCGAAGATGTTGAGGCGCTGGGGCGCGACCTGGACGGGCCGCGAGCTGCCGTAGACGTCCTGGCCGGGATCCGTGTTCCGGACCCCGTAGGCGAGATCGTAGACGCTATCGAAGCGGTTCGGCAGCGTGCCCGTGCTGCCGGCCGCGCCGGCCGGCGAGCCGGCCGGGATCGTGTAGGGCGCGGTCGGAAGCGTGGTGCCGGCGGGCGCTACCGCGGGAACCGGGACGTAGTTCGCGGGCGTGGTGCTCGGGTTCGTCGCGGCCCCATTCGCGAAGTAGTTCTTCAGGCCGACATCGTTGCTGGTGTAGTTGTAGCCGTTGTTCAGGAGCGTGAAGGTGCGGGCGAGCGGCCCGATCGTCGCCGTGCTCGCCCGGATGCCGTTCTGAAAGACGGGGCCGAGCTGAGTGCCGAGGCCGCCGACCGGCTGGACCGGGTTCAGCGTGCCGCCTTGCGCGGCGCCCTGCACCGCCTGGAGCGGCAGCCCGCCCCCAATGTTGTCTCCCGGCCCCAGATTGACCACCGTCCCGTTCGCGAGCGTGATCGAGCCGAGGAACGGCGTGCTGCCCGGCAGGGCCTTGTCGCTGATCGCGAGCTGGCGCTGCGCCGTCGTCGAGGTCTGGTTCTCCGAGACGGTGACGTCGAGATTGGTCCGAAGCGTCTGCTGACCGATTGCCGTGTTGTTAAGGCTGAGGAAAGGCGAGAGCAGGTTGGCCGTGTTGACGGTCTGCACCGTGAGGTTCGGTGTCTGCGCCGCCGCCGGCGTGGCGAGCCCCGCGACGATCGCGGCCGAGGCCGCCGTGCCGAGCAGAACGCTCCGGCGGCTCTGAATATGCAGCTTCACGATGGCAGCCCTCCAACCTGTGGCGGAGGGCTAATTTGGGCGTTGCCGAATGTAAAAGCCTTCGGACCGCTTCTTTAATCTTGGCTAAATTGTGTTGCGAAGACGCAACTACTTTGCGCTGTGATTAACCGCAAAGCTTAATCTGACGAGATGACAGGCTTGCGACACACGCGTGAAGATCGGTCGTCGTTTCCCGTCGCTCGGACGAGCCGAGAGGACCCGCCCAAGCGGCCGACCCGCTTGCGACGGGTCAGCCGGGCCGGCGCAAACGAAAAGGGCCGGCTTGCGCCGGCCCTTCCCGTGTCTCTCGGAGAGGCGTGGACTTAGAAGTCCATGCCGCCCATGCCGCCGCCGCCCGGCATCGCCGGAGGCGCGTCCTTCTTCGGGGCTTCGGCGACCATCGCTTCCGTCGTGACCAGGAGGCCCGCGACGGAGGCCGCGTCCTGCAGGGCCGCGCGGACGACCTTGGCCGGGTCCACGATGCCGGCCTGGAGCATGTCGACATACTCCTCGGTCTGCGCGTTGAAGCCCCAGGTCTCCGAGCCCTTGTCGAGGATCTTGCCGACCACGATCGAACCCTCGACGCCGGCGTTCTGCGCGATCTGCCGGATGGGGGACTCGAGCGCCTTCAGCACGATGTCGATGCCGGCCTGGATCTCGGCGTTGCTGCTCTTGACCGCCTGCGCGGCCTTCTTGGCCAGGAGGAGCGCGACGCCGCCGCCCGGGACGATGCCTTCCTCGACGGCCGCGCGGGTCGCGTGGAGAGCGTCGTCGACGCGGTCCTTCTTCTCCTTCACCTCGACCTCGGTCGAGCCGCCGACGCGGATGACCGCGACGCCGCCGGCGAGCTTGGCGAGGCGCTCCTGGAGCTTCTCACGGTCGTAGTCCGAGGTGGTCTCCTCGATCTGCGCCTTGATCTGCGCGACGCGACCCTCGATCGCCTGCTTGTCGCCGGCGCCGTCGATGATCGTGGTGTTCTCCTTCTCGATGCGGACGCGCTTGGCGCGGCCGAGCATCGGGAGAGTCACGTTCTCGAGCTTGATGCCGAGGTCCTCGGAGATCGTCTGGCCGGCCGTGAGGACCGCGATGTCCTCGAGCATGGCCTTGCGGCGATCGCCGAAGCCCGGCGCCTTGACGGCCGCGACCTTGAGGCCGCCGCGGAGCTTGTTGACCACGAGGGTCGCGAGCGCCTCGCCCTCGATGTCCTCGGCTACGATGAGCAGCGGCTTGCCGGTCTGCACGACGGCCTCGAGGATCGGCAGCATCGTCTGGAGCGACGAGAGCTTCTTCTCGTGGATGAGGATGTAGGGGTCCTCGAGCTCGGCGACCATCTTCTCCGCGTTCGTGATGAAGTACGGGGAGAGGTAGCCGCGGTCGAACTGCATGCCCTCGACGACGTCGAGCTCGGTCTCGGCGGTCTTCGCCTCCTCGACGGTGATGACGCCCTCGTTGCCGACCTTCTGCATCGCGGAAGCGATCATCTCGCCGATCGACTTGTCGCCGTTCGCCGAGATCGTGCCGACCTGCGCGACCTCCTCGGAGGAGGCGACCTTCTTCGAGCGCTTCTTGATGTCCTCGATGACCGCCTCGACCGCGAGGTCGATGCCGCGCTTCAGGTCCATCGGGTTCATGCCGGCCGCGACCCGCTTGGCGCCCTCGCGGACGATGGAGGCCGCGAGCACGGTCGCGGTGGTGGTGCCGTCACCGGCCAGGTCGTTGGTCTTCGAGGCCACTTCGCGCACCATCTGGGCGCCCATGTTCTCGAACTTGTCGGAGAGCTCGATCTCCTTGGCGACCGTCACGCCGTCCTTGGTGATGCGGGGAGCCCCGAAGGACTTCTCGATCACGACGTTGCGGCCCTTCGGGCCGAGCGTGACCCTCACCGCGTCGGCGAGGATGTCGACGCCGCGCAGCATCCGCTGGCGCGCGTCGCCGCCGAACTTAACGTCCTTGGCAGCCATGTATCGTATTCTCCGATTCTGGATGTCTGATTGGTCGGGTTGCGTCGCGCGGGGCGGGTCAGGCCGCCTTGCGCGCCTCCATGCCGCCCTCGACGATGCCCATCACGTCCGACTCCTTCATGATGAGCAGCTCCTGGCCCTCGATCTTGACCTCGGTGCCCGACCACTT
>JAFAPJ010000330.1 GCA_019247255.1 Methylobacteriaceae bacterium
CACCGGCGTGAACTACTACGACGGCCAGGGCTTCATGGTCCGCAAGAGCCTCAAGGTCGCCTCCGCCCTCGAGCTGGGCGGCGCCTCGGTCTGCGTGCAGCAGGGGACCACGACGGAGCTGAACCTCGCCGACTACTTCCGCGCCAACAAGCTGGAGCTGAAGTCGGTGACCTTCGCGAGCTCGGACGAGACGCTGAAGGCCTACGAGGCCGGCCGCTGCGACGCCTTCACGACGGACGCCTCCGGCCTCTACGCCGAGCGCCTGCGCGCCTCCGCGCCGGACGATCACATCGTCCTGCCCGAGATCATCTCCAAGGAGCCGCTCGGACCGGGCGTCCGCAAGGGCGACGGTCAATGGGCCGACGTCGTGACCTGGGTGCATTACGCACTGCTGAACGCCGAGGAGCTCGGCGTCACCAAGGCCAATGTCGACGAGATGCTGAAGTCCACCAATCCCGAGGTGAAGCGGCTTCTCGGCGTCGAAGGCTCCTTCGGCGAGGGCATCGGCCTCACGAAGGACTGGGTTGTGCGGGTGATCAAGGGCGTGGGCAACTACGGCGAGATCTTCGACCGCAACATCGGCGATGGGTCGCCCCTGAAGATCAAGCGCGGCATCAACGCGCTCTGGACGAAGGGCGGTCTGCAATACGGGCTTCCGGTCCGCTGATCCGCGAGGCCGGCCGGTCCGGTCTCACCTCTTCGGGCCCGGTTCCTGCATGGCGGGGCCGGGCCCTCGCGTTCTCGGGCCGTGAGGTTCTCGCTCGTGTCCACGCTCGCTCAAGCGCCGCCGCAGGCTCGCAGCTCCTGGGTCAACGACCCGAAGGTTCGCGGGATCGTCTACCAGGTCGTCCTCGTCGTCGTGCTCGCCTGGGTGCTTTACGCGGCCGCCTCGAACGCCGTCGACAACCTCCGGGCCGCCAAGATCGCGTCCGGCTTCGGCTTCCTGAATTCAACCTCGGGCTTCGACGTCAGCCAGTCTCTGATCCCTTATTCGGCGACCTCGACCTACGGTCAGGCCTTCCTGGTCGGACTGCTCAATACGCTGCTCGTCGCCGCGATCGGGATCGTGCTCGCGACCTTCCTGGGCTTCACGGTCGGGGTCGCCCGGCTCTCGCCGAACTGGCTCGTGGCCCGGGTGGCGACCGTCTATGTCGAGCTCGTCCGCAACATCCCGCTGCTGCTGCAGCTCCTCTTCTGGTACATCGCCGTGCTGCGGGCGCTGCCCGAGCCGCGCAACTCGCTCGGCTTCGGCCTCGGCTTCTTCCTGAACAATCGTGGGCTCTACGTGCCCCGGCCGATGCCGGCCGCCGACGCCTGGCTCGTCATCGGGTCGCTCGTCGTCGGCATCGTGGCGGCCGTCGCCTTCGCGATCTACGCCCGGCGCAAGCAGACGGCGACCGGCGAGCAATCGCCGGTCGGCCTCGCAACCCTCGGCTTCGTGCTCGGCCTGCCGATCCTCGTCTGGTCGATCGAGTCTCTCGTCGGGCGCAACCCGATCCCGTTCGATCTGCCGACGCAGACCCGGTTCAACCTGAACGGCGGCCTGCAGGTCTTCCCTGAGCTCGTGGCTCTGACCCTCGGCCTCACGATCTACACCGCGTCCTTCATCGCCGAGATCGTGCGCGCCGGCATCCTGGCCGTCTCCAAGGGACAGACGGAGGCGGCCTACGCGCTCGGCGTCCGGCCCGGCCCGACGTTGAAGCTCGTCGTGATCCCGCAGGCCATGCGGGTGATCATCCCGCCGCTCACGAGCCAATACCTCAACCTCACCAAGAACTCGTCGCTCGCCGTCGTCATCGGCTATCCGGACCTGGTGCAGGTCTTCATGGGCACGGTGCTCAACCAGACCGGCCAGGCGATCGAGTGCGTGGCGATCACCATGGCCGTCTACCTGGCGATCTCGATCGCGACCTCGACCACGATGAACATCTACAACCGCCGCAAGGCGTTGATCGAGCGCTAGGGAGCGCCCCCCGATGGCCGTCCAATCCCTCTCCGGTCCGTCGCTGACCTACGTGCAATCGCGGCAGATGGAGGCCGCGCCCCCGCCCAGCCTGTCCACGGGGCCGCTCGCCTGGCTGCGCGCGAACCTGTTCTCCTCGATTCCAAACACGCTGCTCACGCTCGTCGTCCTCTACATCCTCTACGTCCTGGTCCCGCCCCTCCTGAAGTTCGTCTTCATCGACGCGGTCTGGACGGGCGCCGACCGCGCAGCCTGCCGGGAGGACGCGATCGGCCGCCCGGTCGGCGCCTGCTGGGCCTTCGTCCGGGACCGGCTCGGCTACTTCATCTACGGCGGCTACCCGGTCGACCAGCGCTGGCGGGTCAACATCTTCTTCGCGATGCTGGCGGTCGGGATCGGCTGGCTGCTCTGGCTCAAGGCGCCGCGGCGCGACCTCGGGGTCGTGTACTTCTTCCTTCTGTTCCCGGTCGCGTCCTTCCTTCTGCTCAGCGGCTGGGGCGTGATCGGGCTCGAGCCCGTCGCAACCGGCTTCTGGGGCGGCGTCCTGGTCACCTTCGTGGTGGCGATCGTCGGCATCGTGTTCTCCCTGCCGCTCGGCATCCTCCTGGCGCTCGGCCGACGCTCCAAGCTGCCGCTCGTCCGGCTCGCCTGCGTGATCTTCATCGAGGTGATCCGCGGCGTGCCGCTCATCACCGTGCTCATCATGGCGAACACGATGCTGCCGCTGTTCCTGCCGGCCGGGGTCTCGGTCGACCGCCTGTTGCGGCCGCTCGTCGGCGTCGCGATCTTCTCGGCCGCCTACATGGCGGAGGTCGTGCGCGGCGGCCTGCAGGCGATGCCGAAGGGCCAGTACGAGGGCGCGATGTCGCTTGGCCTCAACTACTGGCAGATGATGGTGTTCATCATCCTGCCGCAGGCCCTTCGGATCGTGATCCCTGGGATC
>JAFAPJ010000335.1 GCA_019247255.1 Methylobacteriaceae bacterium
GCGACGCTCGACGCCGCGCGCCGCCTGCCGCGCGGCCCAGGCCTTCCGGGCAAGCACGAGCTCCTGCGAGCGGGCGTGCTCGCGCTCGTCCACGGCGTGGCGCCGGGCAAGAAACTTTAGCGCCTGCGCAGGGGCGGTGATGAATCGCGAGATCTGGAGAGTCGAAACGCGTCGCGCCGGGGAGCAAAGGCGCGGCTCTCCGGATGGCCGAGACCTCGCCGCGCTCACGCGGTCGCGCCCGAACGTGCGCCCCCGCGAGGCCCTGCCGCTCGCGGACGGGGTCGAGACGCTGCTCTTCGACGCGAAGGCCGGCGAGGCGAACGGGATCGCCTGCAGCGCCTACCGTCTCAGCTACGCGGTGATCGGCGAGGCGCGCCACCGGCGCTGGAAGGACGGCCAGGCCATCGTGGCCGGCGCTCTCCCCAGCCGGTCGGTCAGCCTGATCGAGCCGGGCGTGACGCCCCGCTCGGTCGTGGGTCGGCATGTCCGCCTGCTCCATGTCTGCCTGCCCGAGGCGACGCTGAAGGCCCGCGCGGAGGTGTTGGGCCTCCATCCGCTCGGGTTGGAGCTGGTCGATCCTCTCTTCCGCGCCGACGCGGTGCTCGACGCGCTCTTCTCATGGCTCGCCGAAGCGCTGGCGAGCCCTGCGCCGTCCGCGGCGTTGACGGCGCAGATCGCCGGCGAGGCGATCGTCGCTCGCTTCCTCCAGAGCTGGTCGAACCGCAGCCCGCAGCCGCTCCGCGCGGAGGGCGGCCTCGCTGCCGGGCCCCTGCGCCGTGTGTGCGACGCGATGAGCGACCGCCTGGCGGACGATCTCTCGCTGGCGGATCTCGCTGCCTTGGCCGGGCTCTCGCCCTCCTACTTCTCCCGCGCGTTCAAGCAGGCCACCGGCGTGTCGCCGCTCAAATGGCGGGAGGAGCGCCGGCTGGAACGGGCCAAGGCCCTGCTGCTGCGCGGCGATCTGTCGTTGGCCGAGGTCGCGCTCTCCGTGGGCTTCTCGGCGCAGCCGCAATTCACCACTGCCTTCCGGCGCCTGACCGGGTCCACGCCCGGACGATGGCGGCGGGCGAACAGCTGAGACCGAGGGGCGTCCGGCGAAACGTGGGGTCGTCCGGAGAAAGATCGCGATCGGCCTCGCTGATAGGTGTGGCGGCCCTGGAGGATCGCCATGACCGAGGCCCGCTACCTTGAATTCCTCACCGCCGAGAACTGCGCTCTCCTGCTGATCGACCACCAGACCGGGACGATGCTCGGCGTCCAGGACATCCGGCTCGACCAGTTCCGCTCCAACGTCCTGGCGCTCGCCAATATCGGCAAGGTGCACGGGCTGCCCACGATCCTGACCGCGAGCTATGCGGACGGTCCGAACGGCCCGCTTATGCCCGAGCTGCTCGCCCTCTTCCCGGACGCGCCCAACATCTCGCGCCCCGGCTGGATCAACGCCTGGGAGGACCCGAACTTCCGCGACGCCGTGAAGGCGACCGGGCGCAAGAAGCTCATCATGGCGGGCGTGACCACGGACGTCTGCCTGTACTTTCCCGTGCTCTCGGCGCTGGCGGAAGGGTACGAGGTCTATGCCGTCTACGACGCCTCGGGCTGCTGGGACACCATGAGCCAGCTCACCTCCTGCATGCGGCTCAGCCAAGCCGGCGCGATCGTCTGCAACTGGGCGGTGATCGCCGCCATGCTGCAATGGGATTGGCGGCGTCCGACGGCGGCCGGCACTCTCGCCCATGTGTTCGGCGGACACCTGCCCTTCTACGAGTGGCTCTCCAATAATCAGGCCTACACGAAGGGCGCCGAGGCGAGAGCCTCGGGAGCGCAGGGAGCCTCGTCATGACGCCCGGTGAGATGTCCGCGCTCGCGGTTAACCTGCCGTTCCGGACCTCGCGCGACGAGGCGCCAGCCTTTTGGATGTACGACATCCTCTGGGTCCCGCTGGTCGAGGGACACCAGACGGGCGGCAGCTTCTCGGTCATCGAGCAGTGGATGCGCAAGGGTTCGGGCGCGCTCGTTCCCCATGTCCACCATTTCTCGGACGAGTGGTTCTACATCCTGGAGGGCGGCCTGACGTTCACGGTCGACGGCAGGACCGTCACGGGCTCGCCGGGGGACAGCATCTGGGTCGCGCGCGGGACGGTGCACAACTTCGTGGTGACGAGCGAGATGTGCCACGTGCTGAACGGCTACACGCCGGCGGGCTTCGAGCAGGTGATCAAGCACTTGGCGTCGCCGGCCGAGCGCCGCGAACTGCCTCCGGCGGACATGCCGAAGCCCGACGATCGGACGATCACGCTCATCTACAACAACTTCTGGAGCGCGGAGGCCGGGCTCGGCTGGGCGAGGACGCGCGACGACCCCCGCAGCGGCCGACGGGTCGACGGCGTCTGACCCGCCCGGCGGGAGGAGGGTCGGCGCGGAGCGCTGCGACCTCGGTCCTGAGACGAGCGCGGCAGGGGAGCTCGGCAGCGAGGAGGTTCTTGCCGGGGCCGGCGAGGTCCGGCAGATCGGGTGAGCGTTCGCCGCCACCGCCTCGCAAGGTCTCCGCCGCCGCATGAGCCGCCCCGCCCGAATTCGTCGTCTCGACGGCCCTCAAGCCGCCGCCGCGATCGGCGCGCTCGCCGACGTCCTGGTCGATTGCGTCGAGGGCGGCGCCTCGGTCAGCTTCATGCTGCCGATCGCCCGGGCGACCGCGGAGGCGTTCTGGCGCGGCGTCGCGGACGGGGTGGCGCGCGGCGAGCGCGCGCTTCTCGTCGCGGAGGACCCGGAGACCGACGAGGTGATCGGGACCGTGCAGCTCGTTCTCGCCCAGCCCGAGAACCAGCCGCACCGGGCCGACCTCTCCAAGATGCTGGTGCATCGCCGCGCCCGCAATCGCGGGGTCGGCGGCGACCTCATGCGCGCCGCCGAGGCCGCGGCCCGCGATCACGGCAAGACGCTGCTCGTGCTCGACACGGCCTCGCCCGAGGCCGAGCGCGTCTACGAGCGGGCGGGCTGGATCCGCGTCGGCACGATCCCGAACTACGCCTTGATGCCCGACGGGCCGCCCTGCGCCACCACGATCTTCTACAAGGAGATCGCGCAGGCCTGAGCCGGTCGGCCACCTCTTGAAAAGCGCTCGGCGCAAGAGCATGTGAATGTTGTTGACATTCACATGCGAGGTTTCGCGATGTCCTGTGCCTCTCACCAAACCTGGAACGCGGGGTCGTTCGCCTCAAGCCCGCGGGGTCGCCGCGCGCTGGAGATCGTGGGCCTCGTCTTCGCCTTCATCCATGTCTGGCCGCTCGCGCTCGCCTACATCGCCTGGAAGTTCGCCGGCTATCCGGTGCCGGCCGGCTGGCGCGACTGGGCGAAGAACGGGCCCGCGCAGGCCTTCAACGACCTGCGCTGGAACGCCGCCGGCATGGGCTCCTCGGGCAATCGCGCCTTCGACGAGTATCGCCGCGCCGAGCTTGAGAGGCTCGAGGCCGAGCGCCGCAAGCTCGACGACGAGGCGCGCTCCTTCCGCGAGTTCGTCGAGGAGCTGAAGCGCGCGAAGGATCGCGAGGAGTTCGACGCCTTCATGGCTCGCCGCCGCGGCTCGACCAACGGCTGACCTTGGACCGGACTGGCGGGCCCGCCCGCCGGTCCTTTCGTTTGAGCCGGGCGTCCGGGTTTCGCCGCAATCGGCCCGGATGAGGCGGGGGCGAACGGCGCGCCCGGCCGTCGCCACGACCGCGATGACCGACCAACCCCGCCTTTTCCTGCTCACGCCCGTCCTGGACGAGGTCGAGCCTTTCCTGCCTCGTCTCACCGCGGCCCTCGGGAGCGGCGCGGTCGCGGCGCTCCTCCTCCGCCTGCGGCCGGACACCGACGAGCGCGCGCTCGTCAATCGCGTGAAGGCGGTCGTGACGGCGGCGCGCGCGAGCGAGACGGCCGTTATCGTGGCGGGTCCCCCGACGCCGCTTCTCGCAACCGTCGCGGTTCGGGGGGGCGCGGACGGCGCCCATACGGAAGACTTGGGCGCGATCCGGGCGTTGCGCGATGCCTTGAAGGCCGAACGCTCCCTCGGGGTCGGCGGTCTGCGCACGAAGCACGCCGCCATGGAGGCGGGCGAAGCGGGCGTCGATTACCTGCTGTTCGGCGAGCCGCGACCCGACGGCTACGTGCCGGACCCGGACCTCACCATGGAGCGGGCGACCTGGTGGGCCGAGATCTTCGAGCCGCCCTGCGCGGCCTATGCGGCAAGCCTTTCGGACGTGGCCGACGCGGCCGCGACGGGCGCCGAATTCGTAGCCCTCGCGGATGCCGTCTGGGACCACCCCGAAGGACCGGCGTCTGGGATCGTGGCCGCAATGCGCGCCATCGCGGCCGCGAAGGCCGGGGAAGGCGTCGCGTGAGGACGCGGCTTGCCCTGGCGGCGCTGCTGGCGCTGGCCCTTCCTCTACCGCCGGCCGCGGCCGCGCCCGACAAGCCGGCCCCCGCCGCCAAGAATGCGGCGCCTGCGAACCCCGAGAGCGCTTCGGACGGGGACCTCGCCTACGGGGCCTACCAGCGCGGCTTCTACAAGGCGGCGCTCGTCGCCGCGACCGAACGCGTGCAACGGGACCCGAAGGACGCGGCCGCCATGACGCTCGTCGGCGAGCTCTACAACCAGGGGCTCGGCGTCCGGCTGGATCCGGCCGAGGCCGCGGCCTGGTACCGCCTGGCCGCCAAGACGGGCGACGCCCACGCAATGGCGTCGCTCGGCCTCATGGCGATCGACGGCCGGGGCCTCGCGAAGGACCCGAAAGCCGGGCGCGACTGGCTTGAGAAGGCGGCGGCGCTCGGCGAACCGACGGCCGCCTACAACCTCGCGCTCATCCTTCTCTCGACGGGCGGTCCGACCGAGCTCGCGCGCGCCGCGAGCCTCCTCAAGGTCGCGGCCGAGGCGGAGATCGGCGACGCGCAGCACGATCTCGGCGTGCTCTACTCGCGCGGCGAGGGCGTGGCGAAGAGCCCCGAGGAGGCCGCGAAGCTCTACCTGCGCGCGGCGAAGAACGGGTCGATCGCCGGCGAGGTTGAGCTCGCGATCGTGCTCTTCAACGGCGACGGGGTGCCGAAGAACGAGGTCGCGGCGGCCCGCCTGTTCCGCCGGGCCGCCTTGCGGGGCAACGCCATCGCGCAGAACCGCCTCGCGCGCCTTTATGCGACCGGCCGGGGCGTGCCGCGCAACCTCACCGAGGCCGCGGCCTGGCACCTCGTCGCGGCCGGCAAGGGCCTCCCCGACGCGTGGCTCGACGGGACCTTGAAGGACCTGCCCGCCGCCGACCGCAGCCGGGCCGAGCAGCTCGCGGTCGAACGGGCGAGCGCTCTCTGATCCGCCGGATCCTCGTCGCCATCGCGGCGCTCGGGCTCGGCGCGCTTTCTGCCCCCGCGGCGGACGATCCCGCGCTCGAGGCGCGGCTTGACGCCCTCCTGTCGCGCATGACGCTGGCCGAGCGCATCGGCCAGCTGAACCTCGTGCCCAACGGTCCGGCCTTCGATCGCTCCGCGGTGGAGCACGGGGCGATCGGCGGGATCATGGGCTTCGCGAGCCCGCGCGAGATCGCCGGCCTGCAGGCGGTCGCGCGGCGCGCGCCCGGCGGCGTGCCGCTTCTCGTCGGGCTCGACGTGCTGCACGGCCTGCGCACCATGGCGCCGCTGCCGCTCGGGGAAGCCGCGAGCTTCGACCCGGACCTCGCGCGCGAGACGGCCCGGATGGCGGCGCGCGAGGCCGCCGCGCTCGGGATGAACTGGACCTTCGCCCCGATGGTCGACATCGCGCGCGACCCACGCTGGGGCCGCATGGTCGAGGGCGCGGGTGAGGACCCGCTCCTTGGCAGCCTGTTCGCGGAGTCCCGCGTGCGCGGCTTCCGGGAGGGCGGGCTCGCCGTCACGCTGAAGCATTTCGCGGGCTATGGCGCGGCATCGGGCGGCCGGGACTACGACCTCGCCGAGATCGCGCCCGGAACCCTCCACGACCTCTATCTTCCGCCCTTCCGGGCCGGGATCGAGGCCGGCGCCGAGAGCGTGATGAGCGCCTTTCACGCGCTGAACGGCGTGCCGGCGACGGCGAGCTCGCTCCTGCTCACGGACGTCCTGCGCCGGCGCTGGGGCTATGACGGGTTCGTCGTCTCCGACTGGCAGGCGATCCCGCAGCTCATCGATCACGGGGTCGCGGCGGGCGAGGCCGAGGCCGCCCGCAAGGCCCTCCTCGCGGGCGTGGACCTCGACATGGCGTCGGACCTCTACGCCCGCCATCTCGCATCCGAGGTGGCGGCAGGCCGCATCCCAGAGGCGGCCGTGACGGAGGCGGCGCGCCGCGTGCTCCGCGCGAAGCTCCGGATGGGGCTGTTCGACCGCCCTCCACCCGATGCGCTCCCGGAGAGCGCGCCGGCTCCGACGGCCGACACCCGCGCGATCGTCCGGCGGGCCGCTCGCGACTCGATGGTGCTGTTGCGCAACGAAGGCGTGCTGCCGCTCGCCGGGCCCCGGCGGATCGTCCTCGTCGGCGAGATGGCGACGAGCGGCCGCGCGCTCGCAGGCCCGCACGGCGCGCTGGAGCGCTGGGAGGACACGGTCACGATCCTGGCCGGCCTCCAGGCCCGGGCGGCCCGGGACGGCGCGACGGTCGCGGCCGTCGCCGGTTGCGCGCTCGTCTGCGACAGCGACGCGGGCTTCGCGGCGGCCGAGACGGCTGCTCGGGACGCCGACCTCGTAGTTGCGGTGCTCGGCGAGCCGGTCGAGCTCACGGGCGAAGGCGGCTCGCGCGCGAGCCTCGCTCTGCCTGACCGCCAAAGCGCGCTGCTCGATCGCCTCCTCGCGACGGGAAAGCCGGTGATCCTGGTTCTCGTCGCGAGCCGGCCGATCGAGCTCGGCCCTGCGCTCGACCGGCTCGCCGGTCTCCTAATGGCCTGGTTCCCGGGCACGGAAGGCGGGAACGCGCTCGCCGACATTCTGTTCGGCGACGAGTCGCCCTCCGCGAAGCTTCCGGTGACCTGGCCCCGAACCGTCGGGCAGGTCCCGCTCACCTACGACACGCCCTCCTCCGGCCGACCCTTCGAGACCGGGAACCGCTTCACCCTGCGCTACGCGGACCAGAGCCTCGAACCCCTGTTCCCCTTCGGCTTCGGCCTGACCTATTCCCGCTTCGACCTGACGCCCGGGATGGTCGGCGCCTCGCGCATCGCCCGGGACGGAGCGCTCGAGGTCCGGGCGACGCTGACCAATGCGGGGCCGCGTGCCGCCCGCGAGGTGGTGCAGCTCTATATCCGGCAGCGGCGCGCGCGCGTCGTGCGGCCGTTGCGGCAGCTGAAGGCCTTCGAGAAGGTGGCGCTCGGGCCCGGGGAGAGTCGCGAGGTCGTGCTCCGGGTGCCCTTCGCCGCGCTCGGCTACACGCGCGAGGACGGGACCTACGCGGTCGAGCCCGGGCCGGTCGAAGCCTTCCTCGGCACCTCGTCCGCCGCCGCGCGCCCAGTCGGCACCGTGGAGCTCGTCACGGGGCGCTGAGCCGCGCGCTACGACCTTCGTCTGAGCGCGCCCGAGGTCGGGGCAACGTCAGCTTGACAGCGTGCGGTCGCGCTTGTCTCACCGCCCGACACGCAGAACAGGGGAGAAACGCCTATGCTCCGTCACCTGGCCTTGTCGGCCGCTCTCGCGCTCGCGCCGGCCCTCGCTCAGGCGCAGGTCTCGGACAACGTCGTCAAGATCGGCATCCTGAACGACCAATCGGGCGTCTACGCCGATTTCGGCGGCAAGTGGTCGGTCGAGGCCGCCCGCATGGCGGTCGAGGATTTCGGCGGCAAGGTCCTGGGCGCGCCCGTCGAGATCCTCTCGGCCGACCACCAGAACAAGCCGGACGTCGCCTCGACGATCGCGCGCGGCTGGTACGACAACGACAAGGTCGACACCATCATGGAGCTCACGACCTCCTCGGTCGCGCTCGCCGTCCAGCAGCTCTCCAAGGAGAAGAGGAAGATCACCATCACGTCCGGGGCCGCGACCTCGGACCTCACCGGCAAGGCCTGCACGCCGTACGGCTTCCACTGGGCCTACGACACGCACGCGCTCGCGGTCGGCACCGGCGGCTCGCTCGTCGAGCAGGGCGGCGACAGCTGGTTCTTCCTCACGGCGGATTACGCCTTCGGCCACGCGCTCGAGGCGGACGTCACGAAGTATGTCACGTCCAAGGGCGGCAAGGTCCTGGGCTCGGTCCGCCATCCGCTCGCGACGACGGATTATTCTTCCTTCCTACTTCAGGCGCAGGGCTCCAAGGCCAAGATCATCGGCCTTGCCAATGCCGGGCTCGACACGAACAACTCGATCAAGGCGGCCTCCGAATTCGGCATCGTCCAGGGCGGGCAGCGGCTCGCGGCGCTGCTCTTCACGCTGGCCGAGGTCCACGGCCTCGGGCTGCAGGCGGCGCAAGGCCTCGTGCTGACCGAAGGCTTCTACTGGGACCTTGACGACCAGAACCGCGCCTTCGCCAAGCGCTTCATGGCCCGCACCGGCCGCATGCCGAACATGGTCCAAGCCAGCACCTATTCCTCCGTCCTCCAGTACCTGAAGGCCGTCCAGGCCGCCGGCACCGACGAGCCCGACGCGGTCGCGAAGAAGCTCAAGGAAATGCCGGTCGACGACTTCTTCGCCAAAGGCGGCAAGGTCCTGCCGAACGGGCGCATGGTCCACGACATGTACCTGTTCCAGGTGAAGACGCCGGCTGAATCGAAGGGCGCCTGGGACTACTACAAGCCCCTCTCGACGATCCCGGGTCAGCAGGCCTTCGCGACCCTCGCCGAGAGCGGCTGCGCGCTCACGCAGTAACCGCGTCCAACGCACTGGCGAGGGGCGGCCGAGCGCCGCCCCTCGCGGCGCGGAACATCGCCAGGGCGCCCCCGTTCAGTCCGCCAGCACGGCAGAACGGAGGAAGCCATGGTGGACGCGTCGCGCATCCGCGAGCATCAAGAGGTCGTCGGCTCGGACGGCGGCCATGTCGGCACGGTCGATCATCTCGACGGGCAGCGCATCAAGCTGACCCGGACGGACGCGGCCGCCGGCGGCGAGCATCACTTCATCCATCTCGACTCGGTCGCCTCGGTCGAGGGCGACAAGGTTCGGCTGAACCGCACCGCGAGCGAGGCTCGCGACGAGTGGGGCGTCGAGCGCGTCGGCTGAGGCGCGTCAGCCCGCCCCGAGGGCGGCTTTGCGGAAGCCGCCGCTCGGCGGTCCGCGATAGGCGCCCGGCGTCACCGCCATCCGGGCCTTGAAGACCCGGTTGAGGTGGCTCTGGTCGCAGAAGCCGCAGGCGGCCGCGACCTCGCCGGGCGCCTCGCCGCGCCCGAGAAGGCGAGCCGCTTCGCGGAAGCGGCGGTCCACGAGATAAGCGTGGGGCGTGAGCCCCACCTCGCGGCGAAACGCCCGGATGAGGTGGGGCCGCGACACGCCAGCGACCTGCGCCAAGGCGGCGAGCTCGACCTCTTCGGCGAAATGCGCGTCAAGATAGTCCCGGGCACGAGCGACTGGACGGGCCAGGACGGGTGACCTCGGCGCCGCGTCGAGGTCGGCCCAGCGCAGGATGAGCCGCGTCAGGAGGCTCACGAGCTCCGTGTCGGCGGCGAGCAGCCAGGCCGAGCGATCGGCCGCCTGCAACGTCCCATGGAGCCGGGCGAGATCTCCCGCCAGCTCCGGATCGGGCACGACGGACACTCGAAAATGCGGCGGACGTGCGAGCCGGCGCCCGGTCGCCTCCTCGGCGATCTCGGTCATGAGCGCGACGGACGGGTAGATCGTCCGGTAGACGAAGCCGCCGTCGTGCGGCGCGCCGTCATGGATCTCGTCCGGACAGACGACCGCGACCTCGCCGGGCTGCGCGTAATGCTGCGTTCCCCGGTGGAAGAAGGTCTCGCAGCCGGCGACGATGGCCGCGACCGCGTAGGTGTCGTGGCTGTGGCGCGCATAGGCATGCCGCCGGAAGGTCGCCCGAAGGCAGCCGAGCCCGTGCCCGAGCGGCGCATGCCAGAAATGCGCGACGTCGCCCGCCGCACGATGTGCGGGGTCGAGGAGGACGCGGGGCGGCGCGAGTGGCATCGGGTCAGGTTCGCATGGCCGGCGGGCGCCGTCTTGGACGGAAGTGACCGTCATGGCGCGATGAGCGTGAACCAGCCGGCCTCGTCCACGACCTCGAGGCCGAGCTCGGCCGCCTTCTTCAGCTTGGATCCGGCTCCCGGCCCCGCGACGACGAGATCGGTCTTGGCGGAAACGGAGCCCGCGACCTTCGCGCCGAGCCGCTCGGCCATGGCCTTCGCCTCCTCCCGGGTCATGCGCTCGAGCGCGCCCGTGAAGACGACCGTCTTGCCCGCGACGGGGCTCGCCGAGGCGACGGGCGCTAACGGCTCGGGCGTGACCTCGGCGAGGAGCGCGTCCAGCATCTCGTCGTTATGCGGCTCGCCGAAGAAGGCCCCGAGCGCGTCCGCGACCGCCGCGCCGACCCCCTCGATCGCGTCGAACTCGGCATAGGCCGAGGAGGCGGGATCGACGGCCGCGCGCCCGGCCGCGCGCAGCGCTTCGAACGAGCCGTAATGGCGCGCGAGGAGGCGGGCGTTCGTCTCGCCGATATGGCGGATGCCGAGCGCGTAGATGAAGCGGTCGAGCCCGAGTCGCCGCCGCGCATCGATGGCGTCGAAGAGCTTCTGGGCGCTCTGCGCGCCCCAGCCCTCGCGCTTCGCGAGCTTCTGGAGGCTGCGCCGGTCCCGCTCGGCCAGCGTGAAGATGTCGGCCGGGCGCGTGACAAGGCCGTCCCGGTAGAACTCCTCGATCCGCTGCTGGCCGAGCCCCTCGATGTCGAAGGCGTTGCGGGACACGAAATGCTTCAGGCGCTCGACCGCCTGGGCCGGGCAGACGAGGCCGCCGGTGCAGCGGCGCACGACATCGACGTGCCCCGTTCGCGCGTTGACCTCCCGCACCGCATGGCTGCCGCAGGCCGGGCAGGTCGTGGGGGAGGCGTAGGGCTGCGATCCGGCTGGACGCTTCTCCAGGACCACGCCGAGCACCTGCGGGATCACGTCGCCCGCGCGCTGGATCGTGACCGTGTCGCCGACCCTGACGTCCTTGCGGGCAATCTCCTCCTCGTTGTGCAAGGTCGCGTTCTGGACGACGACGCCGCCGACCGTCACGGGCCGCAGCTTCGCGACCGGCGTGAGCGAGCCGGTGCGGCCGACCTGAATCTCGATCGCGTCGACGATCGTCGTCGCCTTCTCGGCCGCGAACTTGTGCGCCAGCGCCCAGCGCGGCGCGCGCGACACGAAGCCGAGCCGCTCCTGCAGCGTGAGGTCGTCCACCTTGTAGACGACGCCGTCGATGTCGTAGCCGAGCGCCGCGCGCTCGCCCTCGATCAGGCGATACTGCGCCAGCATCTCCTCGACCGAGCCGCAGAGCTTGGTGAGCGGGTTCGTCTTGAACCCGCAGGCCGCGAGCGCCGCGACCATGCCGGACTGCGTGTCGGCCGGACGAGGCCCCACGATCTCGCCCCAGGCATAGGCGAAAAACCGGAGCGGCCGCGCCGCCGTGACGGCGGGATCCAGCTGGCGCAGGCTCCCGGCCGCCCCGTTGCGCGGGTTCGCGATGGCGGGCTTGCCGGCCGCGAGCTGGCGCTCGTTGATGAGCGCGAAATCGGCATGGGTCAGGTAGACCTCGCCCCGGACCTCGAACACGGCAGGCCAGCCCGCCCCCCCGAGCCGCGCCGGTATGTCGGCGACGGTTCGCGCGTTCGCGGTCACGTCCTCGCCTTCGTAACCGTCGCCGCGGGTCGCGGCCGTAACGAGCGCGCCGTCCTCGTAGCGCAGGCTCAGCGACAGCCCGTCGATCTTGGGCTCGGC
>JAFAPJ010000340.1 GCA_019247255.1 Methylobacteriaceae bacterium
CGGGCGGCGCCGCGGCGATGGCGGGCGCGCCGATCTCGGCGGCGAGCTGCTTCAGGGCGCGCGCGGTCTCCTTGCCGCCCGGCGCGCAGAGGTTCAGCCGCGCCTCGTCCTTCAGGAACAGCGCGTTCGCGTAATCGGCGCAGCTATAGCCGCATTGGCCGCAATCCTGCTGGGCCATGGCGGCCATCAGCCGGGGCGCGAGCGGTCGTCCGTCCGCGAGCTTCTGCCGCTCGGCGAGCGACATCGCGGGGTCGTGCCAGGGCGCGCGCTCGTTGTCGGCGAGCTCGGGCCCCGCCGGCGCGAGCGCGGGGGCTTCGGCGAGCGCGGTCGCGCCGCCGGCGGGCGCGGCGAGCAGAGCCGCGAAATAGCCCGAGAGCCAGGAGCGCTGCTCGGCCGTGAAGGGCGCGCTCTCCGGGATGAGCACGAGCGGCGGCCGCGCGTGCATCGTCACGCGGCGGCCTCCAAGGCGGGCGCGGCCGCGAGCCGACCCAGCGCCTCGATGCCGAGCCGTTCGGTGAAGGCCTGGAAGCCTTCCGCGGGCGAGAGGCGATGCGCGAGATAGGCCCCGAGCAGCGCCTCGACCCGCGCCGGAGCCTCCTCGGCGCGGATGCCCGTCCAGAGCTCGCGGCCGATCCGGGCCGCCTCCGCGAAGCCACCCCCGACCACGATGTCGTAGCCCGGCACCGTGTCCCCGTCCTGGTTCACCGGGACCTTGGCGCCGATGAGGCCGATGTCGCCGATGTAGTGCTGCGCGCAGGAATGGTGGCAGCCGGTGAGATGGATATTGACGGGACCGTCCAGCGCGAGGCCCGCGGCTTCGACGTGATCCGCGATCGCGAGCGCATCCTCCTTGGTATGGGCGGCGGCGAACTTGCAGCCGGTCGCGCCCGTGCAGGCGACGAGCCCGGCCCGGATGCTGGTGGCGCGGGCCGACAGCCCGAGCGCGACGAGCCGAGCCTCGGCCTCCCCGACCCGGATGTCCGGGACGCCGGACAGAAGGAGGTTCTGCCAGACGGTCAGGCGAATATCGCCGTCCCCGATCTCGCGGGCGATCGCCGCGAGGCCGCGCATCTGGTCCGCTGTGAGCTTGCCCACGGGCAGCACGACCCCGATCCAGTTCAGGCCGGGCTGCGCCTGGGCGTGGACGCCGAGATGCGCGAAGCGGTCGGTCGAGGCACGCGGCGCGACATGCTCCGCTGCGACCCGGGGCAGGGCGCGCCCGAGCTTCGCCTCGACGGCGGTCAGGAACTTGTCGAAACCCCAATCGTCGAGGACGTATTTGAGGCGTGCCTTGGCGCGGTTCGTCCGGTCGCCGCTCTCGATGAAGACCCGGACGATCGCGTCCGCGACCGCCACGCAATCGCCGGGCGCGCACACGATCCCCGTGTTCCGGGCGATGTCGCGATGGCCGGTGATGCCGCCGAGCACGAGGCGCATCCATAGGCCGGGCGCGACGCCCCCGCCCTCGCCGACCCTGACGGCCTGAAAGCCGATGTCGTTCGTCTCCTCGAGCACCGGCACGATCCCGCCGCCGTCGAAGGCGACGTTGAACTTCCGTGGCAGCCCGTACAGCGAGCGGTCGTTCAGGATGTGGTGGTGCCAGGCGCGCGCGAGCGGGCGCGTGTCGAGAAGCTCCTGCCCGTCGATCCCGGCGGTCGGTGACCCCGTGACGTTGCGGATGTTGTCGGCGCCCGAGCCGCGGGCGCACAGGCCGAGATCCGCGAGGCCTTCGAGTAAGGCCGGGCAGTGCTCGGGCGCGATCTCGCGGACCTGGAGGATCGCGCGCGTGGTGACGTGGCTGTAGCCGCCGCCGTGGCGCTCCGCGAGATCGGCAAGGCCCGCGAACTGCCAGTGGTTCAGGATGCCGTTCGGCAGGCGGAGCCGGCACATATACGAGGTCTGGGTCGGCGCGACCCAGAAGAGCCCGTGGTAGCGCCAGCGGAAATTATCCTCCGGCTTCGGGGCCTGGCCCGCCTCCGCCTCACGCTTCAGGCGGGCATGCGCCTCGAAGGGGTGCTCGGCCCGCTTCCATTTCTCTTGGTCGGCGAGCTTGCCGCCCGCCGCGAGGACGCGCTCCTGCGCGCTCGCATGGATGGCGTCGGGCCCGGTCGGCGGCGGGGCGGCAGCCGCCGGGCCCGCCCCGGCCGCCGCGAGCCCGCCCGCGACGCGCGCGGCCTGGAGGCCGGACGCGAAACCCTCGAGGTAGCGCCTCTGCTCGGGCTCGAACTCGCCCATGGCTCAGGCCGCCTGACGGGCGGGCTCGGCCTGCGGCCCGTCCCAGCCGAACATCAGCTCGTGGCGGATCGCCGCGACGCTCTCGCCCGACCGGATGAGGTCGAGATAGGCGGGACCTCCGGTCACGTCGCCGACGAGCAGCGCGCCGACGAGCCGGTCGTCCCGGAGGACGAGCTTGCGGTAGATTCCGGCCGCCGGATCCGACAGGAGGATCGTCTCGGCCTCGACATCGTCGAGGACGAATCCGGCGGACACGACCGGGATCCCTGACACCTTCAGGGTCGTGGCCGGGAGCGTCGCCGCGAAGCTCGCCGAAACTCCGCCGAGACGACGCGCCAGCACCTCCGCCTGGGCGTAGGCCGGCTCGACGAGCCCGCAGCACTGGCCCCGGTGCTCGGCGCATTCGCCGATCGCGTGAACGCCCGGCTCGCTCGCGTCGAGCCCGTCATCGACCAGGATCCCGCGACCCACCGCCAGTCCCGCCGCGCGGGCGAGGGCGACGTTCGGCCGGATCCCGACGGCCGTCACCACGAGGTCGGCCGGGAGGACGCGGCCGTCCGCGAGGCGCACGCCCTCGGCCCGCTCCGCGCCCTCGATCGCGGCCGTCTCGGCCCCGAGCAGGACCGTGATGCCGAGGCGCTCGAGGGCCTGGGCCAGGATCGCGGCCGCCCGGCGATCGAGCTGCCGCTCCATGAGCCGATCCATGAGGTGGACGAGCATCACGCCGACCCCGCGCCGCGCGAGCCCGTAGGCCGCCTCGATCCCGAGGAGCCCGCCGCCGATCACCACAGCCCGGGCGCCCGGGGGCGCAGCCTTCAGGGCGGCCGCGTCGTCCAGATCGCGGAAGGCCCGCACACCGGGCAGGTCCAGGCCGGGCGTCGCGAGCCGGATCGGATCCGATCCCGTCGCGAGGACGAGCCGGTCGAAGGGTAGGGCGGTGAGATCGCCGACCTCGACCACCCGCTCCCCGAGGTCGATCCGCGTCGCCGCGTGGCCCGTGATGAGCCGGATCCCCTGGCGCAGGTACCAGGCCCGGTCGCGCAGCCGGCACTCGCCGTCCTCGACCTCGCCCGCCAGGAGCGAGGAC
>JAFAPJ010000092.1 GCA_019247255.1 Methylobacteriaceae bacterium
TGGGCGGCGTCGATCTCGGGGATACCTGGCGGCACCCGTCGATCGCTGCCGGCGCGACGGACGGGACGGCCGGGCTCGTGCCCTTCCACAAGCTCTCGGGCTGGCTCGCCTATTCGCTGATCGAGCCGCTGGACGAGGCAGGGATCATGGTGACCGAGCTCGACGGGCTCGTGGGCCTCCCCGAGTACCGTAACGGCGGGCTCTTCGTGGACATGGGCGTCGTGCAGCTTCTCGACCCGGCGTCGTCGAGCCGGCCGCACGAGGTCGGGTCCGAGCTCGTGGTCGAATGGCGCGCACTCACCGTCGCGCTGCTCGACCGGGTTGCCGGGGCGGTGCGGGACCGGCTCGAGCTCTCGCCGGCCGCCTTTCCGCTCGCGAAGGTGCTGGAAGGCGGCACCTGGGCGACGGGTCGGCGCCTCGCGCGGGCCCTCCGTCCGGGCGGCGCGCCGCCCCTCACCGTGGTGAGCGACGGCACCGTGTTCTGACCCGCGAGTTCGGGGCGCGAGCCTGCGCCCTCAGGGCGTGCGGAAGAACTTGAGATCGAGCGCCGCGAGCGCGAGAAGCGGGGCCGGCATGACCATCCCGGACCGGCGCATGCGCTGCGCGATGGTGCGGCACCCCGCGAGGTCGCTGCCTCCCGCCGCCTGCTCGACCTCGGCGACGAGCTCGGGCGTCGGCTTCGGGGCGGTCGGCGCGGGCGCCGTCGCGGCCGCAGCCGCCGGCGGAGAGGCGGGCGGCTGGCCGGCGGCCTGCGGCTTGTCCTGGTTCTGCGCGGCGCCCTGCGGGCCCGAGGCGCCCGGACCTGAAGCCTGGACGGGAGCGCTGATCCCGGAATTCTGCTGCGGAGCGCCGCCGGCGGGAGCCGGCCCGGCATTGGCGCTCGGCTGCGTCGGGGTCGAGACTGCGGTCGCGAGCGCGGGCGGCGGCGCGCCGGGCGCGTTCGCGGCGGCGGCCGGCTGCGCGGGCGCCGGGACCTTTACGAAGGCGAGGAGCTCGGAGCAGAGATTGGCCGGGCCGCCCGAAGCGGGTGCGGCCGCGGCCTGCGCGGCGGGAGCAGGCGCCGGGCTCGCCGGCGCGGCCGGAGCTGCGGCTGCAGAAGCCGGCTCGGCTGGCGCGGGCGCCTGCGCCAGGGCCAGGGAGGCTAGGAGGATCGTCGCGACCGCGGCGAGAGGAACCAGCAGACGGTTCATGCAGCCCTCCTCAGCCCGGCGGCGGGGTGATCTGCCCCGACTTGCTCGGCACGTCGGGATCGCCGGTCCATCGCGGGCCGACGAGGTTGCTGCTCGGCGTCACCCGGGCTCCCGTCGTCGCGAAGGCCTGGTAAGCGAAACGCTGCTCCTGCCCCAGGAAGAACGCGGCCCCGGTCGCGACCAGAATCGCCGCAACTGCCGAGATCAGCATGACCCGCATGATCGCCCCTCGCCCTCACTCGGCCGGCGTCGCGCGCGGACGCAGCTGCGGCCCGCTCGCGGTCTTGGCCTGCTCTTTCTCGACCCAGAGGTCGTGGTGGGTTCTCGCCCAGGCGAGATCGACCTGCCCCGACCCCATCGCGTCGTACGCGCCCTCCATGCCGAGCGTCCCGATATAGATGTGGGCGAGGATCGCGGCCGTCAGGAGCACCCCGATGGTCGCGTGCGTGACCTGCGAGAGCTGCATGCCGTTGATGTCGGCGGCGGAGAACGGGAAGAGGAGAAGCAGCCCCGTCCCGAACATCGCGAAGCCGCCGAGGATCACGGTCCAGAAGACGATCTTCTGGCCCGCATTGAAGCGCTCCGCATGCGGATGCCCGTCGCCCAGGAAGCCGCCGCCCTGGCGGATCCACTGAACGTCGATCCGGTTCGGGATGTTGTCCCTCAGCCAGACCAGCGCCATGAACAGGATGCCGAGCGTGAACGGCCAGGCCAGGAAGTTGTGCGCGTATTTCGCCCATTGCGACCAGGCCGCGAAGGCGTCGGGTCCGATCAGCGGCATCAGCAGGCGCTTGCCGAGGATGTAGTTCAGCCCCGAGATCGCGAGCACGATGAAGCAGAACGCCACCATCCAGTGAGTGAAGCGCTCGAAGCTGTTGAAGCGCAGGATCTTCTCGCCGGATTGCTCGCCGTGCTCGAGCCGGATGCGCCCGCGGGTGAAGTAGAAGATGGCGAGCAGCGCGGCCATGCCGAGGATGGCGACGCCGGCGATCCAGGGCAGCCAGCTCTCGCGGAACGCGCGCCACTCCCGCCCCTGCGGCTGCTCGAGAACCGCGGCCTTGCCGTCCGGGATCGAGATGCGGCCCTGAAGCTTGTTGAGCTCGCGGAAGAGCTGATCCTCCGTCACGGCGCCCGCCGTCGGATTGGCGCCGTTCGGGTTCTGGGTCTGGGCGGGCGGAGGCACGTCCCGCCCCGTCTGGGCATGGGCCGCGGGCGCGGCGAGCGCCAGGGCGAGGCCGGCCAGCGCGATGCGGAGAAGGCGGGTCATCCCGGGCACCTCAGATCGCGACCGTTTCGCGGTACGCCGTCTTCCAGCCCCAGGCGCCCGAGCCGTAGCCGCGGGTGATGACGCGCGTCTTGTAGATCTGGGCGATCACCTCGCCGTCGCCGGCGAGCAGCGCCTTCGTCGAGCACATCTCGGCGCAGAGCGGCAGCTTGCCCTCGGCGAGCCGGTTCGAGCCGTACTTCTCATATTCCGCGACGGAGAGGTCGGCCTCGGGCCCGCCCGAGCAATAGGTGCATTTGTCCATCTTGCCGCGCGAGCCGAAATTGCCGACGCGCGGATATTGCGGCGCCCCGAACGGGCAGGCGTAGAAGCAATAGCCGCAGCCGATGCAGAGGTCCTTGGAATGCAGCACGACGGCGTCGCCGGTCGTGTAGAAGCAGTTGACCGGGCAGACGGCCGCGCAGGGCGCGTCCGTGCAATGCATGCAGGCCATGGAGACCGAGCGCTCGCCGGGCTTGCCGTCGTTCACGGTGACGAGCCTGCGGCGGTTCACGCCCCAGGGCACCTCGTGCTCGTTCTTGCAGGCCGTCGTGCACCCGTTGCACTCGATGCAGCGCTCGGCGTCGCAGATGAATTTCATTCGAGCCATGTCGATCTCCTCAGGCGCGCTCGATGTTGCAGAGCGTGGTCTTCGTTTCCTGCATCATCGTCACCGAGTCGTAGCCGTACGTGGTTGCGGTGTTGACCGCCTCGCCGCGGACGATCGGCGCGGATCCTTCCGGATAGCGATCGAGCAGGTCGCGGCCCTGCCACCAGCCGGCGAAGTGGAACGGGATGAAGCTCGTTCCCGGCCCCACGCGGTCGGTGACCAGCGCCCTCACCTTGATCTCGGCGCCGGTGGGCGTCTTCACCCAGACGTAATCCCAGTACTTGATGCCGCGCTTCTGCGCGTCCTGCGTGTTGATCTCGACGAAGTTCTCCTGCTGCAGCTCCGCGAGCCAGGGGTTGGAGCGCGTCTCGTCGCCGCCGCCTTCGTACTCCACCAGGCGCCCCGAGGTGAGGACGATCGGGAATTTCTCCGCGACCTTGTCCTGCAGCGCCTTCTGCTGCACGGTCTTGTAGAGCGTCGGCAGCCGTCAGAAGGCCTTCTTGTCGTCGTGGCTCGGGTATTTCTGGACCAGGTCGGGGCGCGGGCTGTAGAGCGGCTCGCGGTGC
>JAFAPJ010000113.1 GCA_019247255.1 Methylobacteriaceae bacterium
CAAGGTCGAGGTGCCGCCCACCATGGGCACGGTCTTCGCCTTCCTGCGCGGGGACCGATCCTGGCACGGCCACCAGCCTTTCGCGGGAGAGCGTAAGGTGATCCAGATCGCCTGGGTGCGCGACGCCGGCGAGATCGAGCGTAAGAAGAAGCGAAACCGCACGGCCCAGTTCCTGAAGGGCATCTTCGGGCGCTGAAGGGTTCCTCTCGCGCCCTCGTGGGCGAGCTCGCTCGTAATCGGGTCTGTCAGCCCCGGACCGCGGCCTTGGCGGCGGCGTCGGCCGGTTGCAGCGGGACGGACCGTGAGGCGAGAGCGCGGCCGATCCGCATGGCCGTCGCCTCACAGCTCGCCCAGGCGGCTCAGCCCCGCCCTCCGGGCAGCATTGTGCTCAGCACCTGCCGGGCCGTGTCGGCGAGGAGATGACCTTCCTCCGGGTCGCCCTTGATGAGCATGCTCGTGAACTTCTTCGCCTGCTCCAGCGTGATGTGGGGCGGCAAGGGCGGCACCTCGGGGTCGGTCTTCACCTCGAGCACTACGGGCCCGGGATGCGCGAGCGCCGCGTCCCAGGCGGCGCCGACCTCCTCGGGGTCGTCGACGTAGATGCCCTTGAGCCCGATCAGCTCCGCGAAGCGGTGATAGGGCACGTTCGGGATCACCTGGCTCGCCTCGAACTTGGGGTCGCCCTCCTGGACCCGCTGCTCCCAGGTGACCTGGTTCAGGTCCTCGTTGTTGAAAACGCAGATCACGAGAGTCTTATTCGACCAGTGCTCGCGGTACTTCGCGATCGTGATCAGCTCAGCCATGTTATTCATCTGCATGGCCCCGTCGCCGACGAGCGCGACGACCGGCCGGTCGGGATGCGCGACCTTAGCGGCGATGGCGTAGGGAACGGCCGCGCCCATCGAAGCGAGGCCGCCCGAGAGCGACGCCATCATGCCCCGACGCATCTTGAGATCACGCGCGAACCAGTTGGCGCAGGAGCCGGAATCGCTCGTGAGGATCGCCCGCTCGGGCAGGCGCGGCGAGAGTTCCCAGGTGACGCGCTGCGGGTTGACCGGGTCCGCCCCAGCCTTGGCGCGCGCCTCGAGGTCCTTCCACCAATCGGCGACGCTCCCGGCGATCCGGTCGCGCCAGGCCGTGTCGGTTTTCTGCTCGAGGAGCGGCAGCAGCGCGCGCAGGGTCTCGGCCGCGTCGCCCTGAAGGTTCACCTCCATCGGGTAGCGGATGGAGAGCATCCCGGGCTCGAGGTCGATCTGCACGCCCCGGGCCTGGCCCTCCTTCGGCAGGAACTCGGAATAGGGAAAGCCCGAGCCGATCATGAGGAGCGTGTCGCATTCCATCATGAGATCCCAGGAGGGCTTCGTGCCGAGAAGGCCGATCGAGCCCGTGGCCCAGGGCAGGTCGTCCGGCAGCGCGGCCTTGCCGAGCAGCGCCTTCGCGGCGCCGGCCTGCAACCGATCCGCCACCGCGACGACCTCGTCCGTCGCCCCGAGGGCGCCCGCCCCGACGAGGAGCGCGACCTTGCGGCCCTCGTTGAGGACCCGGGCCGCGTCCCTCAGGTCCTGCTCGTAGGGCACGACCTTCGGGGCCGCGTAGCCGATGCCCGAATGAACAGTCCCGTGCTTGCGGGGCGGCTCCTCGTAGGGGACGTCCTGAAGATCGTTCGGCAGGATGATGGCCGTGACGCGCCGCTCGCCTTTGGCGATCCGGATCGCGCGGTCGACGAGGTGCCGGACCTGGGCGGGCGCGGAGGCCTGCTGCACGAAGGCGCCGGCCACGTCCTTGAACATGGCCTGGAGGTCGAGCTCCTGCTGGTAATGGCCGCCGAGCGCGTTGCGGGCTTGCTGCCCCGTGATCGCGAGGACGGGCTGGTGGTCGAGCCGTGCGTCGTAGAGGCCGGTGATGAGATGGCTCGCGCCGGGGCCCGAGGTCGCCAAGCAGACGCCGATGTCGCCTGTGAACTTGGCGTAGGCCGAGGCCATGAAGGCCGCCATCTCCTCGTGGCGGGCCTGGATGAAGGTGATCCCGGCTTCGCTGCGGCTCAGCGCGCCGAGGAGGCCGTTGATGCCGTCGCCCGGATAGCCGAACACGACCTTGACGCCCCAATCGGCCATCCGCCGCCAGAAGAAGTCGCCGACCGTCTCCGCCATGGCCCTGCTCCGGATCGCGCCGCCCGTGCGGTCAATCGCCCGCCCGGGCCGCCGTTCCGGAGCCGGGACGGCGGGTCGCCGATTTCCGCGTGCGGACGTACAAATCCTGCCGCGGCTGCCAGCGCCTGGTCTCCCGCGAATACGCGCGCTCCGGGCGCATCCCGGCTGAGCCGGCGCGCGGGCCTCGACAGCCGGCGCCGCTCCGCGCGACAAGCGCGCCCGAGAGGCAGCCCGAAGCGAGCGACCCCGTGAGCCAGACCTGCACCCTGATCGGCGCGCCCGTCCAGGAAGGGACCGGGCGGCGAGGCTGCAACATGGGGCCGAACGCCTTCCGGGCGGCCGGTCTCGGCGAGGCCATCGAGGCTCTGGGCCTCACCGTTCGGGATGCGGGCGACCTCGCCCCTCAGCCCTGGCAGCCGCCGGCCCATCCCAATCCGGCCGTGCGGCATCTTGCGGAGGTCGGGGGCTGGATCCTGGCGCTCGCCGAGGCGACCGAGCGGGTCGCGGCCGAGAGCCTGCCGATCGTGCTCGGGGGCGATCACAGCCTCTCGGCCGGAACGATCGCCGGGATGAGCCGGCGGGCCGCGGCCGACGGACGGCCACTCTTCGTGCTCTGGCTCGATTCCCATCCCGACTTTCACACGCTCGAGACGACGACGAGCGGCAATCTTCACGGCGTCCCGATGGCCTACGTGACGGGACAGCCCGACTTCGCCGGCTACCTCCCGCCGCTCGCGGCGCCGCTCGATCCCCGCAACGTCTGCATGATCGGGCTGCGCAGCGTCGACCCGGCCGAGCGAAGCGCGATCCGGGCGGCCGGGATCACGGTCCACGACATGCGGGCGATCGACGAGGAGGGCATCGCCCGCCCGCTCGGCGCCTTCCTGGACCGCGTCGCGGCCGCGAACGGCATGCTGCACGTCAGCCTGGACGTCGACTTTCTCGATCCGGGCATCGCGCCGGGCGTGGGTACAACCGTTCCGGGTGGCGCCACTTTCCGGGAAGCGCATCTCGTCATGGAGACGCTCCACGATTCCGGGCTCGTGCGCAGCCTCGATCTCGTCGAGCTCAATCCCTTCCTGGACGAACGCGGCCGCACGGCGCTCCTCCTCGTCGACCTGGCCGCGAGCCTGCTCGGACGGCGCA